>NZ_BAAGZI010000133.1:0-13970 GCF_054778695.1 Actinocorallia lasiicapitis | reverse complement strand
CGGTGGATCCCGTCACGGCCCGGGCCCCGGCCGCTCGGGCTCGGCGCGGCGTTGAAGGCCGCACGCGGCAACCGGCCGTTCTTCGCGCTGCTCGGCGCGTTCGTGCTGCAGAGCCTCGCGACGGCCGTCATGCTCGCCGCCGCCCCCTACATCGCCACCTACCGGCTCGACGACTACAAGCTGACCACCGCGATGTTCGTGTGCATCGTCGCGCCGAGCGCCGTCGCCGTCCCCCTGTGGATGCGGCTTTCGCGACGGTTCGGACCGGTGCCCTGCTATCTGGCCGCCGTCGTGGTGTTCGCCATCGCGGCGACCGCGCTCCACCCGGCCGCGAGCGCCGGATCCGTCGCCGCGACGCTCCTGCTCGACGCCGTGATCGGCATCTGCTACGCCGCGCTCCAGCTCCTGCCGCTGTCGCTGCTGCCCGAGACCGTCCACGCCGACGCCGGCCGGACCGGCCAGGCCCAGCCCGGCGCGTTCACCGGGCTCTGGACCGCCGCCGAGACCGGCGCGCTCGCCCTCGGACCCGGGATCTTCGCGCTGGTCCTGGCCGCCGGAGCGTTCCGGTCGGCCGACTTCGACTCCCCCGTCGCGCAGCCCGGCTCCGCCCTCACCTGGCTGACGGTCGGCGCGACCGTCCTGCCCGCGCTGCTGCTCCTGCTCAGCGTCCCGTTCCTGCTCTCCTACCGGCGGCTCGCCGCCGCCCACCAGCCCCGGAAGGAAGACCATGTCACTTCCTGAACGCCCCCGCCCCACCGCCGAACTCCTCGCCGAGCTCGACCGGCTCCGCACCGCCGACGTGCCGGTGCGCGGCGGCAGCGTCACCGCCTACGTCTACGACACCGGACGGCACGAGATCCACGACGCGGCCGCCCAGGCACACCTGGCGATGATGGAGGTCAACTGCCTCGACCCCACCGCGTTCCCCAGCATCGTGGCGCTCGAACGGGCGATGGTCGGCGCGGTCGCCGACCTGCTCGGCGGCGACTCCACCACCCGGGGGATCTTCACCAGCGGCGGCACCGAATCGATCATGCTGGCGGTGAAGGCGGCCCGCGACAGCCGGCCCGTCGAGGGGACGCCGCAGATCGTCGCGCCGACGACCGTGCACCCGGCCTTCCACAAGGCCGCCCACTACCTCGGGGTCGAACTGGTCGCCGTCCCCGCGGACCAGCAGACCTACCGCGCCGACCCGGCCGAGCTCGCCGCCGCCATCACCCCGCGGACGGTGCTGGTGGTGGCGTCCGCACCGTCCTATCCGCACGGGGTGGCCGACCCGGTCGCCGCGATCGCCGCCGTCGCCGCGGACGCCGGTGTGCTCTGCCATGTCGACGCCTGCGTCGGCGGCTGGGTGCTGCCGTGGCTCCGCCAGACCGGACGGGACGTCGCGCCGTTCGATCTGTCGGTGCCGGGCGTCACCTCGATCAGCTGCGACCTCCACAAGTACGGATACGCGCCGAAGGGCGCCTCGGTGGTGCTGTTCGCCGACGAACGGCTGCGCCGGGCCGCCTACTTCGCGTCCGCGAACTGGCCGGGCTACCCGATCCTCAACGCGACCGTCCAGAGCAGCCGCAGCGCCGGGCCGCTGGCCGCCGCCTGGGCGACCTTCCAGGCGATCGGCGCCGACGACTACCGGCGGCTCGCCGAGGAGCCGATGCACGCCACCGACCGGCTGATCGAGGCCGTCGCCGACATCCCCGGCCTGCGCGTCCTGGGCTCCCCCGACTCCCCTCTCGTGGCGATCGCCTCCGACGACCCTTCCCTCAACGTCTTCACCATCGCCGACGAGGCCCGCAAGCTCGGCTGGTTCTTCCAGACCCAGCTCTCCTTCGACACCAGCCCCGCCAACCTCCACTTCACGATGACCAGCGTCAGCGACCTCCGCATCGACGAAATGACCAAGGCCCTGGCCACCGCCACAGCCGCCGCCCGCGCCTCCGGCCCGCCCGCCGTCCCCGACGACCTCATCACTGCCTTGTCCACCCTCGACCTCACCACCCTCACCGAAGCCGACTTCGCCTCCCTCGTCACCGCCACCGGCCTCTCCCCCTCCGAAACCCCCGAAATGGCCCCCGTCAACACCCTCCTCAACGCCCTCCCCCCCACCACCCGCGAAACCCTCCTCCTCCACTTCCTCGCCTACCTCTACACCCCCCAACCCCCCACCTTTACACAGTAAGGCAAGTCCGGGCGTCGAGGCCGGGCGTAAGGTGCGGGGATGGAGGCGCGGAGTGTGGCGGACGTGGTGCGGCTGGAGGCCGCCGGGATCGCGTTGAAGTACCTGTACTTCTGGGGGCACGAACCGACGGCGAGCGGGAACCACGTGTTCAGCCAGTGGTTTCAGCGGGACTTCACGGAGAACGGCGTACGGTACGCCAGCGCCGAGCACTACATGATGGCGGCGAAGGCCCGGCTGTTCGGAGACTCGGCGACCGAGGCGGCGGTGCTGGCCGCCGGCCATCCCCGGCAGGCGAAAGAGCTCGGACGTCAGGTGGCTCCGTTCGACCAGGCGATCTGGGACGCCGAGCGGTTCGAGATCGTGGTCAGCGGCAGCGTGGCCAAGTTCAAGAACGACGCCGACCTGCGCGGCCACCTGCTGGCGACCGGGCAGCGGGTGCTCGTGGAGGCCAGTCCGCTGGACCGGATCTGGGGAATCGGGCTCGGGGCGACCGATGAGCGCGCCGGGCGGCCGACGGAGTGGGACGGACTGAATCTCCTGGGGTTCGCGTTGATGGAGGCGCGCGCCCGGGTGGGGTAAATCAGTCGACGGCAAGAAGGTGTGTGGGTACAAAGGGCTGCATGTTGGTCAAGTATCCGCGGACGCGGCATGTGTGGGGGTCGCGGCTTCAGCCGGGGGATGAGGATTTGGGGGCTGTGCCGTTTCGGGAGGTTGCGGGGCGGTTTGTGGTCGTTGAGGAGAAGTTGGACGGGGCGAACTGTGGGATCAGCTTCGGGCGGGGTGGGGAGCTGCGGCTGCAGTCGCGGGGGCACTATCTGACCGGGGGGCCTCGGGAGCGGCAGTTCGCGCCGCTCAAAGCGTGGGCTTCGGCTGTGCGGCATCGGCTCTGGCCTGTGCTGGGCGAGCGGTATGTGATGTACGGGGAGTGGCTGTACGCGCGGCACACCGTCCGGTACGACGCGCTGCCTCACTACTTCTGCGAGTTCGATGTGTACGACCAGGTGGACGGTGTTTTCCTGTCCACGGCGGCTCGGCGGGAGCTGCTGGACGGGGTGCCCGTCGTCTCCGTGCCGGTGCTGTTCGAGGGGGTGTTGGGGCGGCTTGAAGAGCTGACGGGGCTGCTCGGGACCTCGCTGTACTCGTCCGAGCCGGCCGAAGGGCTGTATGTGAAGGTCGAAGAAGGCGGGGTGACCGTCGACCGGCTCAAATGGGTGCGGGCGAGTTTCCTCACCGAGATCCTCGACTCCGGGACGCACTGGCAGGACCGTCCGATCGAGCCGAACGGGCTCGCCGACCCCGGGGTGATGTATGAGCATCTTTGACGAACTCTGCCCCGCACCGCCCCACTGGGACGTGCCCTGGCCGGAGATCCGCGACGCGTTCGGCTGGGTCCGCGCCATGACCGGGATCGAACAGGACGCCGAACACCACGCCGAAGGCGACGTCGAGACCCACACCCGGATGGCGTGCGAGGCGCTCGCCGCGCTGCCCGAATGGCGCTCCAGACCGCGCGACGAACGGGTCAGGCTGTTCACGACCGTGCTCATGCACGACATCGCCAAACCCGTCTGCACCCAGCACACCGACGGCCGGATCACCGCGCACGGCCACTCCCGCAAAGGCGATCTGATGATCCGCCGGATCCTGTGGGAGGCGGAGACCCCGATCGCGTGGCGGGAGCACGTCGCGGCGCTGGTCCGCCACCACCAGGTGCCGTTCTGGGCGCTGGAACGGCCCGACCTGCAGCAGATCGCGTTCCGGGTGTCGCTGCTGGCCCGCAACGACGACCTGGTGCTGCTCGCCAAGGCCGACATCCTCGGCCGGATCTGCGGCGACACCGCCGAAGTCCTCGACAACATCGCACTGTACGAGGAGTACTGCGCCGAGCAGCGCTGCCTGAGCGAACCCCGCGCGTTCCCGTCCGACCACGCCCGCTTCTGGTACTTCCGCACCCCGGGACGCGACCCCGAGTACGCCGCCTACGACGACACCCGGCTCACCGCGACCGTCCTGTCGGGCCTGCCCGGCTCCGGCAAGGACACCTGGATCCGCGCCCACCGCCCCGACCTGCCGGTGGTCGGGCTCGACCGGATCCGCGCCGAACTGCGCGTCAAACCGACCGCCGACCAGCGGCCGGTGATCGCCGAAGCGTTCAACCGGGCTCGCGAGCATCTGCGGGCCGGGCGCTCGTTCGTCTGGAACGCCACCAACACCTCCCGGCAGCTCCGCGAACACTGCACCGGGCTGGTCGCCGACTACCGGGGACGCGTCGACCTCGTTTCCCTGGAGGCGCCGCCCCGGCTGCTGAAGCAGGGGAACCGCGCCCGCCCCGCGCCCGTGCCCGAAGCGGTGATCGACCGGCTGGCCGCCAAATGGGAGCTGCCCGACCCGACCGAGGCCCACACCGTCACCTGGGTGGAGCGCTCCTAGGGGTCGACCGTCCAGCGGCCGTCACGCTTGGTCAGCCGGACGGGCGCGAGCGGCCGATCGCCCCTGGCCACCCAGACCTCGGCGCTCGTCCCGTCCACTTTGACCTCACCCAACGTGACCGTCGGGTTGACGGCATCCGTCAACGCCTTCTTCTCCGCGTGGGACGGGAAGGTGAACTTACGCCCCGGCAGGCGTTCAGTCAGCAGCCGCCGGAACTCCGGGCTGAGGCCATGTTCCGTCCCGTCGGCGATCATCAGGTCCCCCGGGATCGTCTCGAGGACGGCCACATACAGGTCCAGGTCCGGACGAGTCTTGGACAGCATCGCACCGGCATTGGGAGCCTTGGCGGAAGACCCAGAAGTGGCCTCTCCGGTCGCCCCTTCCAACCTTTGGTCGTTCGCCTGGTCGTTCAGCAAAGCGTGGTCCTCGACCACGGGGGCCTTCTCCGCCGCGGAGAAGTTCGCGGGCTGCGCGTCGGAACCGGACGTCCCGTTGACGATCCCCGGCGCCAGAAACCCGACGACCGCGACGAACGCCGCCGAGCCGCCGAGCACCGCCATCCGGCGGCGCGTGCGGACCCTGCGGCCCGACCGCACCACCGCCTCCGCCAGGTCGGTGCGCGGTTCCGGCGCCTCCCCGGCCAGCAGGCCGAGAAGCTCCTTGTCATCCACGTGCGTCCCCCTCCACGGGGACACCGTAGGCCTCCCGCAGTTTCTCCAGCCCGCGCATCGTCTGGCTGCGGACCGTCACCGCCGTGCAGCCGAGCAGCTCGGCCACCTCGGCGACTTCGAGCCCGACCCAGTGGCGCAGCACCACGGCCGCCCGCTGCTTGGCGGGCAGGGAGGCGAGCGCCGACCGCAGCCGCACGTTGCCGTCCACGCCCGCGTACGGGTCGGCGGAGTCGCCGATCTCGGGCAGGACGTCCACGGCGGTCTCGTGCCGGTAGTGGGCGCGGCGACGTTCGTCGGCCGCCACCGTCACCAGCACCCTGCGCACGTACGCCTCCGGATTGGTCTCGATCCGCTTCCACCGAAGGTAGGCCTTGACCAGCGCGTTCTGCACCAGATCTTCGGCGCCGGCCCGGTCGGCGGTGAGCAGATAGGCGAGCCTGAGCAGCCCGGCGGAGCGTTCGGCGACGAACCGCCGGAACGCTTCCTCCTCGGCCATCAGCGCCTCCCGTCCTCTAGGACGGCGGCGCCCCTCCGCCGCGTTGCACGTGCCGTCACTATCCCACCGCTGTCGTTCCCGGAACCGGACGTCTCGCCGGGACCTGCCAGACGGTGGTCCGCTTGACCCTGGAGTCCTCCAGGGCCTGACTGACCGGCACATCGTACCTGGCCAAAGCGTGATAAGACGCCCGCGGCAGGTACTGCCGTCCGGGGTCGCCGACCAGCACGAGGGCGCCTGTGGCGGCGGCCCGGTCGAGGAACGGCCCGATCCGGCGGGCCATCACCTTGTCGTAGAAGACGTCACCGGCGAGGACGACGTCGAATCCCCCGGAATCGGTAGCGAAAAGCGGGGAATCGAGCAGATCCGAGCAGATCGCCCGGACGGTGACCCCGTTGGCCTCGGAATTGGCGGCGACCGCGGCGGCCGCATAAGGATCCACCTCGGAGGCCGTGACGTCGGCCGCGCCCGCCAGCGCCGCCGCGATCGCGACGAGCCCTGAGCCGCTGGCCAGATCGAGCACCGTACGCCCTCTGACGATCTCGGGCCGGTCGAGCACATGCCGTGCCAGCGCGAGCCCGCCGGTCCAGGCGAACGCCCAGAAGGGCAGGCCGGTGTCCTCGGTCCGTTCCCACAGACCATACGGATCATCCGCCTGATGAAGTCGAATCTCGGGCAGATAGGGCACGGCACTCAAACGCGTATTGGTGCGGACGAAGGCCAACTCCTCGCTCGCGCACACCGGGGGGTCAGGCTGCACCTTGACGACCTTAACGGCGGCACCCCTGACTGCGCCATTTCCCGCGGTAATTTTGGGTTATATGTAAGTATTCCTCCCAGAATGACGAACACGACTCGCATTCCGGGAGTTGAATCGGGAGAGCAGCGTGACGAACGTCCGCACCTCCTCCTCCGGCCAGGTGCTGAGGTCTTCGCGGAGGCTGAGCTGGCGGGCCGCGCGCACGCGTTCCAGCCGCTCGCGGCCGTCGTCGGTGAGGTCGAGCAGATGGGCCCTGCCGTCCTCGGGGTCGGGCTCGCGCCTGACCATGCCGAGCCGTTCCAGTTCGGCGAGCTGCCGGCCGGCCGTCGCCTTGCCGATCCCGAAGTGGGCGGCCAGATCGCTGGGCCGCAGCGGACCTGCCTCGCGCAGCCGGGCCAGCAGCCCGTAGGCGTGCAGGTCCAGCTCGGGGTGGACGGCCCTGGCCATCTCGGCGGAGACCGCGCGGCCCCGCCGCAGCAGCACGACGAGCTCCCGTTCGAACTCGGCGATCAGCTCGGGGCCGGCGCTGGTCTCGGGTGTCTGCACGTTGCTCCTCCTGTTCCCCGAACGCTACCGCCCCAGGGTGTCAGGACGGGGTGACCGCCTCGTCGTTGCTGCGCCGCAGCGGCACTTCGCGGACGAACAGGATCGCCACCAGCGCGATCGCCGCCGGGATCGAGGCGATCAGGAAGACCTCGGCGATGGAGTGGCCGAACGACTCCTCGAACACGCCCCTGACGGGCTGCGGCAGCGTCGAGACCTTCGGCAGGGCGTCGTGCCCGCCGCCGGACGGCGTGATCCCCAGCGCGGCGAGCCCGTCGGCCAGGTAGTCGGTGAACCGGTGGGCGAGGACGGCTCCGAGCGCCGAGACGCCCACGGCGCCGCCGAGGGTCCGCCCGAACGCGACCAGGGCGCTGGCCGCGCCGAGCTCCGCCATCGCGACCTGGTTCTGCACGGCGAGCACCAGGTTCTGCATGGTCATGCCGAGCCCGGCGCCGAGCGGCACCATGTACAGGGCGAGCTGCCAGTACGGGGTGTCGGCGCGCATGGTGGCCAGCAGGGCGAGGCCGTCGGCGGACTCCTCGGCGCCCGCCACGAGGATCTTCCTCCAGCGGCCGGTGGCGGTGATCCGCCGGCCGGCGGCCGTGGACGCGACGGCGAGCCCGAGGATCATCGGCAGGGTCAGCACGCCGGCCATGGTCGGGGAGTCGCCGCGGGCGAGCTGGAAGTACTGGCTGAGGAAGGTCGTCGAGCCGAACATCGCGATCCCGACCATCATGCTGGCCAGCACCGACAGGCTGACGGTCCGGAGCCGGAGCAGGTGCAGCGGGACGATGGGCTCTGCGGCCCGGCGTTCGGCCAGCAGGAAGGCCGTCCCGAGCACGAGCGCGCCGCCGACCATCGCCCAGGTCTGCCAGGACAGCCACGCGAACTGGTCGCCGGCGAACGACACCCAGATCAGCAGCAGCGACACCGACGCGGTGATCAGGGTGGCCCCGGCGACGTCGACCTTGACCTTCCTGCGGTTGACCGGCAGGTGCAGGGTCTTCTGCAGCACGACGAGCGCGGCGGCCGCGAACGGCGCGCCGACCAGGAAGCACCAGCGCCAGCCCAGCCAGGACGTGTCGACGATGGCCCCGCCGATCAGCGGTCCGCCGATGGTGGCCAGCGCGAACGTCGCGCCGATGTAGCCGGAGTAGCGGCCCCGGTCGCGGGGCGCGATCATCGTGGCGATGATCACCTGGGTGAGCGCGGTGAGCCCGCCCGCGCCGATCCCCTGGACGACCCGGGCGAAGATCAGCATCGCGGAGTCCTGGGCGAGTCCGGCCACGAGTGAGCCGAGCATGTAGACGACCAGGCTGATCTGGACGAGGGTCTTCTTGCTGACGAGGTCGGCGAGCTTGCCCCAGACCGGGGTCGAGACCGTCGTCGCGAGCAGCGCCGCGGTGATCACCCAGGTGTAGGTGATCTGGCTGGCGTGCAGCTCCGCGATGATCGTCGGCAGCGCGTTGGCCACCACCGTGGACGACAGGATCGCCACGAACAGCCCCAGCAGCAGCCCTGCCAGCGCCTCCAGCACCTCGCGGTGCGTCATCTCCCCCGCCACCGCGGCCGGGCGTTCCGTCTGGACGACCCCCACTGCACCCTCCCCAAAATGATTGCCTGAAGCAACCATAGATAACTAGTTGCCCTAAGCAACTATTTCGCCGGGAAGAGTGGCGACCCTCACAACGCGGCCTACGGCCGTAGGACGCTCAGCATCATCTCGACCCAGAGCGCGACATGGACGTCCGCGGGGACCGCCCGGCCGGGCAGGATCTGCCGGGCGACCAGTGCACTGAGCCCCACCGTCGCGATCTCGCCGACACGCTCGCGGGGCAGGTCGGTCAGCGACGCCAGCCAGTCGGCGAACTCGGCGCCGGTCGACTCGACCAGCCCGCACAGCGCTTCCTCGACGAGCGGGTTGCGGGACTCCAGCATCATCACCCGGAGCAGTTCGTGCTCCGACTCCAGCTCCGCCAGCACATAGCGGCCGATGACGGTGAGCTCGGCACGCGGATCGCCCAGGCCGGCGAACATCGAGCGGAGGTCGGAGAGGGCGCGCAGCCGGTCGAGGTGGCGTTCCAGCCCGGCCGCGAGCAGCGCGTCCTTGGACTTGAAGTGGTGGTAGATCCCGCCCGCGCCCGGGGTGAGCCCGGCCGCGACCTCGATCTGGGTGACGCTCGTCCCCCGGAACCCCTTCTCGCCGAACAGCCGCATCGCCGCGTCGAGGATGCGATCTCTGGTGCCGATCGGGCTTGACTCTGTCACGCAGCTAAGTAAACACTTAGGGCGTCTAAGTGTCCACTTTCAGGGACGTGTGATCATGACCGAGATGCGCAAGGGCAGAGTCTCCAGGACCGCCCCGCTGGTGGGGCTCGCCGGACGCACGGCCGGGGAGGCGGTGGTCGCGGCCCTGCGCCGCAAGCCCCGCGACGAGGAGTTCCACGCGCGGGCGGCCGAACGGTACGCGGCCTCGCTCGGCAACTCACGGGGCGTGCTCATGAAGGCGGGGCAGATCCTGTCGTTCGTGAGCCTCGGCGGCATCGTCGACCAGCAGTACCAGGGGATCTACCAGCAGGCGCTCGCCCGGCTGCAGGACAGTGCCCCGCCGATGCCGCCCGAGGTGGCGGCGGCCGTCGTCGAGGACGAGCTGGGCGCGCCGCCGTCGGAGCTGTTCGCGACCTTCAGCCCCGAACCGCTGGCCGCCGCCTCGATCGGCCAGGTGCACCACGCGACCCTGCACGACGGCCGCGAGGTCGCCGTCAAGGTCCAGTACCCGGGCGTCGACCAGGCGATCCGCGCCGATCTGGCCAACACCCAGCTCCTCGCGACATTCCTGCGGATCATGCGGGCCGCGATGCCGGGGTCCGCCTCGATCGACGCCCATGCCCTCGCCGGTGAGCTGGGCGCCCGGATCGGCGAGGAGATCGACTATCTCGCCGAAGCGCGCAACCAGCAGGACTTCGCCGGCCACTACCGGGGCCATCCGTTCATCCGGATCCCCGAGGTGGTGCCCGAGCTGACGTCGCGCCAGGTCCTCACCCAGGAGTTCGTGCACGGCCTGCGCTGGAAGGAGGCCCTGGAGGCCCCTGACGAGCTGCGCCAGGCGTGGGGCGAGGCGATCTCCCGGTTCACCCTCGGCACGCTGCGCCGGACCGGCTGGTTCAACGCCGACCCGCACCCCGGCAACTACCTGTTCCACGAGGACGGAACCGTCACCTTCCTCGACTTCGGCTGCGTCCGCCGGTTCACCCCCGAGCAGATCAAGTGGGTGGTCGGCGTCGTCACCTGCGCCGTCGACCACGACGCCGAGGGGATCGTCGAGCTGTTCATCGAGGGCGGCTTCGCCGAACGCGGCAACGCCCCGGACCCCGAACGGCTGCTCGCCTGGTTCCAGTCCGGGCTGCACGCGCTCATCGGGCCCCAGCCGTTCGCCTACACCCCGGAGTACGCCGGACGGGTGGTCGTGGAGGAGTTCCAGCTCAACGGGAAGTTCAAGGACGTCCTGGCGAAGATGACCATGCCCGCCGACTACCTGTTCCTGACCCGCATCGACATCGGGATGACGGCCGTCCTCGGCGCGCTGCGCGCCAGCGGCCCCTGGGAGGCGATCCGCCGGGAATGGGACTGCGGCGGGCCGCCCGCCACCCCGATGGGCGAGCTCGAGGCCGAGTACTGGAGGAACAAGTGAGGTGGAACGAGGAGTTCGGGATCTTCGATGTGACCTCCTTCGACGAGGCGTCGCAGATCCTGCGGGGCGACGGCTGGAGCAGCGACCCCCGCAACAACCCGACCGCGCCGCCGCAGTTCGCGGCGCTGCCCCTGGGCAATCTGCTGTTCATGGACCCGCCGGACCACACCGTCCTGCGCCGCTTCCTCAGCCCCGCGTTCACCCCCCGGGCGATCGAGAGCCTGCGGCCCCGGGTGGTCTCGGTCATCGAGGCGGCGCTCGACCGGTTCGAGGACGAAGGCGACCTGCTCGCCGACTTCGGCTATCTGGTGCCGCTGGCCGTGATCTCCGAGCTGCTCGACGTCGGAGCGGCCGGCGCGGAGCTGTTCCGCGAGCAGACGCCCCACCTCGTGAAACTGCTGGAACTGGACGCCTCCGCCGACGACCTCGGCGCGGCCGCCGCCGCCACCTTCGAGATCATGATGTTCCTCGCCCCGCTGATCGGCCGCCGCGAGCAGGAGCCGGGCGCCGACTTCATCAGCGGGCTGCTGACCGGCGAGCTGTCCCTCGAGGAGATCACCTCGACCTGTGTGCTGCTGCTGGCCGCCGGACACGAGACCACCGCCAACCTGATCGGCAACGGAGCCTACGCGCTGATGAAGGACCCCGCCCAGCTCCCGGCACTGACCGCCGACCCGGCGGCGGCGATCGAAGAGCTGATCAGGTTCCACAGCCCGGTCAGGCTGATCGGCAGGACGGCCCTGCGACGGCAGAGCGTCGGCGGCCGGGAGGTGCTGCCAGGGCAGGCGGTGTTCCTGCGGGTCGCGGAGGCCAACCGCGACCCGGAACGGTTCGCCGACCCCGACCGGCTCGACCTGACCAGAAAGGGGCCGGGACATCTGGGCTTCGGCGGCGGAGCCCACTTCTGCATCGGCGCGGCCCTCGCCAGGCTCGAGGCGTCCGAGGCGCTCCCCCGGCTGTTCGCCCGCTTCCCCACCATCAAGATCGCCGAAGAGCCGGAGTGGCGGGAGTCGATGACCTTCGGCGGGCTGCGGTCGCTGCGCGTCCGGACCTGACAGGGCGGTACCCGGGAATTCGTCCGCACCTGATATACAGCCCAGAGTAAGCGGCGCGAATTTGAGGGGAACCATGGACGCAGAGCAGGTCACCGAGGGCGAGAACCCGATCGCCCGACTCCAGGACGAGCTCTACGCGGACGGGCTGGACCTCGATTTCGAGGACCGGATGTGGCACGTGTCGGGGTCGTTCTCCAACCCGCTGCCGATCGCGGCCCGGGTCGCGACGGAGCTGGAGAAGTACGAGAAGTTCCCGATCGTCCAGGCCAGGTGCAACGGCCGGTGGGCGTTCATCGCCTGGCGCCGTCCCGACCTGCTGGTGGCGACGGCCCCCGCCGGGAACGCCTGGCGGCTCTACCGGGTGAACGGCCACGCCTCGCCGACGTCGCTGCTGTCCAGCGGTGAAGGACTGTCGAGCGTGGGCCTGGTCGGCAAGCCGACCAGGATCGGGCTGCTGCCCCCGCAGAAGGCCATGGACCTGCTCGCGGAGGCGGACTTCGACTTCGTCACCCTCGTGAGCCAGCTCACCGGCCGTTAGAACCCTTTCTCTGCCTGCGGCAGAGAAAGGCGGGACTTGGCTTCAGCCCTCCTTATCGTCGAAAGCGGCGCCCCTCCCAGGGCGCCGCCCGAGACGCGAAGGAGAAGCCATGACCATGACGGCGGAGAACGCCGGCGCCCTCGGAATGCTGGACGACCAGCTCGCCGCGCGCCTGCTCCACCAGCGCATCATCGTGCTCGGCGCCGAGGTCGAGGACCGGATCGCCAACCGGCTCTGCGCGCAGCTCCTGCTGCTGTCGGCCGAGGATCCCGACAGCGACATCAGCCTCTACATCAATTCACCCGGTGGTTCGGTGAGCGCGGGCCTCGCCATTTACGACACCATGAACCTCATTCCCAACGACGTCAGCACGCTGGCGCTGGGACTGGCCGGGAGCATGGGCCAGTTCCTGCTCAGCTCCGGCACCCCCGGCAAGCGGTACAGCCTGCCGAACGCCCAGATCCTCATGCACCAGGGCTCCGCCGGATTCGGCGGAACGGCCGCCGACGTGGAGATCTACGCCGGCCAGCTCCAGCGGATCGGCACCCTGCTGACCAGGCTGACCGCCGAGCAGACCGGCCAGAGCCCCGAGACCGTCGAACGGGACGGGCTGCGCGACCGCTGGTTCAGCGCGCCCGAGGCCCTCGAGTACGGGATCATCGACCACATCGTGGAACGCCTCGACGACGTGCGGCCGTCGGTCGTCCGGCACCGGGCAGGGCTGTGACCATGAGCCAGTACACGATCCCCACCGTCGTCGAGAAGACCCCCAGCGGCGAACGCGCCTTCGACATCTACTCGCGGCTGCTGTCGGACCGCATCGTCTTCCTCGGCACCGAGATCGACGACGGCGTCGCCAACGTGGTGATGGCGCAGCTCCTGCATCTGGAGTCCGAAAGCCCCGAACTGGAGATCGGGCTGTACATCAACTCGCCCGGCGGCTCGTTCAGCGCGCTGACCGCGATCTACGACACGATGCAGTTCGTCCGGCCCGACGTCGCGACCTTCGTGATGGGTCAGGCGTCGTCGGCGGCGGCCGTGCTGCTCGCCGCCGGAGCGCCCGGCAAACGGTCGGTGCTGCAGCACGCGAAGGTGATGCTGCACCAGCCGTCGAGCCAGGCCCGCGGCACCCTGCCCGACCTGGCCGTGCAGGCCAAGGAGGTGGCGCGGGTGCGGGCCGAGATGGAGGAGATCCTCAGCCGGCACACCGGCCATCCCGCCGCGAAGATCCGGGAGGACACCGACCGGAACCTCACCCTGGACGCCCGCGAGGCCGTCGCCTACGGTCTCGCGGACGCCGTGATCACCAGCCGGCGGGAGCTGCTGGTCTCCTAGGCGGCCAGGCAGTACACGTCGCCGGAGCCCGCCGGGCGGCGCAGGGCGATCGAGGCGGCCCGGCGCTCGGCGGCGTGCCTGGCCAGGGTCATGGTCCGGCCGATCTCGGTGAGGACGTCGGCCTGCTCCACCCGGAGGGCCTCGCAGACGGCGGCCAGCACCTCCGACGACGCCTCCTTGCGGCCGCGTTCCAGCTCCGACAGGTACGGCATCGAGATCTTGGCGGAGCGGGCGACGTCGGCGAGGGTGCGGCCCTGGGCGCGGCGGATCCG
>NZ_BAAGZI010000132.1:0-14089 GCF_054778695.1 Actinocorallia lasiicapitis | reverse complement strand
GCCGACGCGGTGCCGGGCGCCGTCGCGGGCGTCCGGCTGGCGGGCGCGCTGATCACCGGCCGGCTGTCGCTGCGCGGCGCGACGGTCGAGCATCCGCTGGTGCTCCAGCACTGCCGGTTCGACCAGGCGCCCCAGCTCATGGAGGCCACCACCCGCACCCTGCGGATCTCCGACAGTGTGCTGCCCGATCTGAGTCTCGGCCGGATCCGGCTGGACGGGGTCCTCGAACTGACCGGCAGCACGATCACCGGCCGGCTCGTCCTCGACCACGCGCAGATCAACGGCGAGGCAAGGCTCGGCGGGGTCCGGGTCGGCTCCGATCCCGACGCCAAGGCCCTGACGGCCGAGGGCCTGACCGTGTCGGGCATGGCCGCCCTCAACAACGGTTTCACGGCGGTCGGCCAGGTCCAGCTCACGCACGCGCGGTTCGGCGGAGTCCTGAACCTGTCGGACGCGTCGTTCGAGGCGCGTGACCGCTGGGGCGCGCTGCTCCTGAACAACACGCATGTCGAGGGGTCGCTGTCGCTGCGCGGCAGCACGGTGAGCTGTCCGGGACGGGTCGCGCTCGGCGCGGGCGGCACCAAGATCGCCGGTTCGGTCTGGCTGAACCGGGGGTTCTCGGCCAACGGCGAGGTCCGCTTCATCGGCGCGCAGCTCGGCTCGAACGTCAGCCTGGAGGAGGCTTCGGTCCGCGGCCTGGTCAACTTCCAGAACGCGGCGCTCGCCGCCCTCGACGCCGACCGGCTGACCGTCACCGAGGGCTCGGTCCGGCTGACACTGGCCACCCTGAGCAGCTATGTGAACCTGCACGGCGCGCGGATCACCGCGGCGGAGGACGGCCGCGCCTTCTCCGGCTCGGGGCTGACGGCGGGCGGCGTCAATCTGGCGGGCGCGCGGCTGTCGGGCCGCACCTCGCTGCGCGGCGCGCGGATCGCCGGGACGGTCCGCCTGGACGCCGCTGTGATCACTCCGGACTCGCTGGGCCGCGCGATCCGCTTCAACGATCTCCAGACCGCGTCCCTGTCCATGCACGACGCCGAGATCACCGGTGCCGTCCAGCTCCGCTGTGTCGCCGCGACCGCGGGAATCCATCTCGACAACGCCTCGTTCAGCAACCCCGACGACGTCGCGGTGCTCGCCGACGCGGTCACCACCAGCGTCTTCGATCTGACGTCGGCGCGGATCACCGGCACCCTGTCGCTGCGGGACGCCACCGTCACCGGCACCCTCGATCTCGCCCACGCGACCCTGACGGGCCCCGTCGACGCCCCCGCGCTGCGCGGCGACAAGCTCACCGCGGGCGATCTGGATCTGCGCCACGCGCACGTCACGGGCATGGTGGGCCTGTACGGCGCGGCGATCCCCGGCCGGCTCCGCGCCGACCACGCCGTGCTCCGCTCCGGCGGCGACTCGGCCTGCCTCCAGGCCGACGCCCTGACCACCGGCGGCCTCCACCTGCCCGAGGCGACGGTCACCGGCCATGTGCTGCTGCGGGGCGCGGCGATCAGCGGCGGCCTCTACCTCAACGACGCGACGATCTCCTCCCCCGACGGCGTCGCGCTGGCCGCCGACGGCATGACGGCTGGTTTCCTCCATTTCCACCGCGCCGTCCTGACCGGCGAGACCTGCTTCGACGGCGCCCGGATCACGAGCGTGGTCGCGTTCGAGGAGGCCGAGTTCACGTCGCCTTCAGGCGGCACCGCGCTGACCGCCGACGCCCTGGCGACCACCGATCTGCGGATGCGGCGCGTCCGGGTGGGCGGGCTGCTGTCGCTGCGCGGCGCGGCCGTCACCGGCACCGTCCATCTGGAGGCGGCGGCCTTGTCCGCGAACGGCGCGAGCCACGCGATGCTGGCCGACGCCCTCACCGCCACCGAGCTCCGGCTCGGCCAGGCCGAGATCTCGGGCTGCCTGTCGCTGCGCGGCGCGACCGTCACCGGTGTGGTCGATCTCGACGACGCCCGGCTCACCGCGGGCCCCGACGACGTCGCGGTGATGGCCGAGGCCCTGTCCACGGGCGCGCTCGCGTTCTCGCGGGCCAAGGCCGAAGGCCGGGTGACGTTGCGGGGCGCGACCGTCGCGGGCCCCGTGTTCGCCCGGTTCTCCGAGTTCACGGCCCGCGCGGACGGTCTCGCGGTGCACGCCGACAATCTGACCGCGAGCTACGCCCGGTTCAGCGGCAGCCGGATCACGGGCCGGCTGTCCCTGCTGGGCGCCGCGTTCTCCGGCAACCTCCGGCTGGTCGACACCCGGCTGACCGGCAGCGTCGACGGGCTGTCGCTGCTGGGCGACGCCCTGACCGCCACCGAGGTCCACCTGACGCGGGCCGAGGCCGACGGGGTGATCGCGCTGCGCGGCGCGGTGATCTCCGGTTCGGTCCACGCGGAGCAGGCGAAACTCGGCGGCGGGGTCTTCGACACGCTGGCCACCGGCGAGATCCGGCTGGACGACGCCGAGTTCACCGGCCGGCTGTCCCTGCCGGGCGCGACCGTCACCGGCGGTGTGCACGCGCCCCGGCTGCGGATCGGTTCGGGCGGCCTGCTCGCCGACGCGCTCACCGCGAACGAGGTCGATCTGCGCGGTTCACACCTGATCGGCACCCTCTCGCTGCGCGGCGTCGTCGTCACGGGCGGCCTCGATCTGGGCGACGCGACGATCACCGCGGGCCCCGGCCGTGACGCGGTCCTCGCCGACCAGATCTCGGCCGGAACCGTCGACCTCGGCGGCGCCGCGGTCGCAGGACGCACCTCGCTGCGGCACGCGACGGTCTCCGGCGGTGTCGTCCTGACCGGCGCGCGGCTGACGGTGGCGACGGGGTTCGCGCTGACCGCCAACCGGCTCAGCGCCGCGTTCCTCGACTGCGCGGGCGCGGCGTTCACCGGTGCGCTCTCCCTGCTGGAAGGCCAGATCACCGGCACGGTCGAGCTGGGCGGCGCGGATCTGACCGGCGACGTCGAAGGCGCGACGGTCTGGGCCGACGCCCTGACCGCGGGCAACCTGTGGTTGAACCGGACGTCGATCGAGCGGACGATCCGGCTGCACCGCGCCCAGATCGGCGGCCGGCTCGAGGCGAAGGACGCCCAGCTCCACGATCTTTCGGCGGAGTCGCTGACCGCGCAGAGCGTCCGGGCGAAACGGCTGCGCGCGGGCCGGATCAATCTGCACGGCGCGGTCGTCGCGGGCGACATGCATCTCGCGGACGCGGTGCTCGGCGAGTTCGCGGGCGACGCCCTGACCGCGGGTGAGGTCGACCTGACCAGGACCAGGGTCACCGGACCGCTGTCGCTGCGCGGGGTGACCGTCGCCGGTTCCGTGCTCCTGGCGGGCACCGTCCTGGACGGGCTGCTCGCGGTCACCGACGCCGCGATCAACGGGGTCCTCGACGTGTCGGGCGCACACCTGGACGGCGAGGTCAACGGCGAGTCCCTGGTCGGCGACGGCCTGGTGGCGGGGAACATCCTGCTCGTCCAGACGAGGTCGGCGCGCCGGGTGCGGCTGCACCGCGCCCAGCTCCGCGGCCGGCTCGAACTGCACGGCGCCGAGCTCGGCGGGCTGTCGGCCGAGTCGCTGACGGCGCAGGGCGTGCACGGCCGCGCCGCGGTCTTCGACGGGCTGGTCCATCTGCACGGCGCCCGCGTGGACCGCGGCGTCACCCTCACCGACTGCACGGTCGGCGGCGGGCTGACCGGCTCCCAGGTGGCGACGGGCCTGATCGATCTGTCCCGTTCCCGGTTCGGGGCGGTCCTCGATCTGCGCGGCGCGCAGGTGCTCGGCGACATCGCGCTCGACGGGACGGCCGTCGCCGCCCAGACCAGGCTCGGTTCCGCGCAGATCGGCGGCGAGCTGAGCTGTGTCGGCGCGGACTTCCACGGCGAGCGGCGGGCGTTCGTCGGCGACGGCCTGACCGCCGCGACGGTCTGGCTCGACGACGTCACCTGCGACGGCCGGCTCTCGCTGGTCGGGGCGCGGGTGACGGGCGCGGTGGTCGGCTGCGACGCCCGGGTGACCTGCCGCGACGACGGCAAGGCCCTCGCCCTGGACGGGTTGAGCGCCGACCGCGTCAACTTCGCCAGGGCCGTGTTCGTGGGCCGGGTGTCGGCGCGCGGCGCGGCCGTCCTGCAGCAGCTCGAGATGGAGCACGCCGTGCTGACGGCGGCCCTCGACCATCCGGCGCTGCTGGCCAGCGGGATGGCCGCCAGCCGGATCAACCTCGACGACGCCGTGATCACCGGGGAGGTCAGGCTCCGCGCCGTCCGGGTGGTCGACGAGTTCCTGGCCCGGCGCACCACGTTCAGCAATCCCGACGGGGTGGCGCTGCGGCTGTCGCTGGCCGACATCCCCGGCGACGTCCGGCTGAAGGGCGCGGCCTTCCACGGCACCCTCCGCGCCGCCGGAACCAAGATCGGCCAGCTTTTCGATCTGGCCGAGACGGTCCTGGACCGGCCGGACGGCGACGCGTTCCAGGCCCGCGACCTCCAGGCGTCCCGGCTGAAACTCACCCCGAAGTCCGTGGACGGCCGCGTCGAGCTCGACCACGCCAGGATCGGCATCCTGCAGGACACCAGGGACACCTGGCCCGCCGACCTGTCGCTGAACGGCCTCGTCTACGACAATCTCGACCCTGAGCTGCCGCCCGAGGTGCGGCTGGCGTGGCTGCGGCGCGGGACCGGCCCGTTCCAGCCGCAGCCGTACGAGCAGCTCGCGGCGCTGTACACGCGGCTCGGGCAGCAGCGGTTCGCGCAGGTCATCCTGCTGGACAAGGAGCGCAGGCAGCGCGACGGCCTGCCGCGCGTCGGCCGGATGTGGGGCCGGCTCCAGGACCGGACCGTCGGCTACGGCTACAAGCCGGGCTGGGCGGCCTGGTGGCTGGCGCTGCTGCTGGGGATCGGCTGCGCGCTGTTCGCGATCTCCCCGCCCGCCCCGCTCAAACCGGACGAGGCCCCGCACTTCAACGCCCTGTTCTACACGTTCGATCTGCTGCTGCCGATCGTCGATCTGGGCCAGGAGCGCGCCTTCAACCCGGGCGGCTTCAACCAGTGGTTCTCCTACCTTCTGGTCGCGGCGGGCTGGGTCCTGGCGACGACGATCGCGGCGGGCGCGGCCCGCACCATCAGCAGACGGTGATTTCGGCACCATTTCCGCGTCATGCCGGGGCCGCCGATCGGTCTTACAGGTGACTCTCGGAAGGAGCCGGAATGCTTCCCCGCTTTCACACCTGGAACCTCGACCAGCAGGAGACCCCCGTCCGTTTCGCGCGCCGCAGCGTCGCCGCCGCCCTCGACCAGTGGGCGCTGTCCGAGCGGCGCGACGAAGTCGAACTGCTCGTGTCCGAGCTCGTCACCAACGCCGTCCGGCACGGCAAGGCCCCGATCCGGCTGACCCTCGCCGCCGACGAACGGGTCCTGGAGATCTACGTCAGGGACGGTTCTCCCGACCTGCCGCAGCCGCGCGCGGGCGACGAGGACGGCGGGTTCGGCCTGACCGTCGCCGCGGCGCTCGCCCAGGTGACCGTCCAGACCTATCCGGGCGGCAAGCAGATCAAGGCGACCCTGCCCCGCTCAGGCTGAACCGGTCGGGCTGAACCGGTCAGGTCGGGAGCGGGGCGATGGTGCGGCTGGCGCCGTAGAGCAGGGTCCGCAGATCGGGCTCCTGCTCGCGGTCGGTCCGCCACACCAGCCGCAGGAACACCTCGGGCGGTGCGGCGGCGAGCCCGACGGGGACGAGGGTGCCCGCGGCCAGGGCGTCGCCGAGGATGAACCGGGGCAGCAGCACCAGGCCGAGCCCCTGCACCGCCCAGGACATCGCGACGAAGATGCTCGGCACCTCGGTGCGGCGGCCGCCCCGCCCGAGGAACCGGTCGGCGGCCAGATGGAACGAGCAGAGCGGCGAACCGAGGATCAGATCGTGCTCCCGCGCCTCCTCGACCGCGACGTCCACCCGGCCCGCCAGCGGGTGCGCCGGAGGGGCGGCGAGCACCAGCGGCACCGGTTCGAGATCGGTGAACGACAGGGCGGGCGGTCCCGCCGGGGTGTCGAAGCCGAGGGAGCCGAGCGCGCCGGGCGCGTCGAGGACGAGCCCGGCGTCGAGCCGGCCGCCGATCAGATCGTCGAGGAGCTCGGTGCGGTCCGCCTTCCGGACCGTCTCGATCCGCAGCTCGGGATGGTCGGCGGCCATCCTGGTCAGCAGCGGCGGCAGCCGGGTGGCGAGCAGGGTCTCCAGCGCGCCGAACCGGAGCGCCGTCCGGACCCCGGCTACCTCGCGGCGGACCCGGTCGCGGTCCTCCAGCAGCCGCGGCGCGTGGACGAGCAGCCGGCGGCCCGCGTCGGTGAGGGTCATCCCGGTCGGGGCGCGCACGAACAGCGGCACCCCGACCGACGCCTCCAGCACCCGGATCTGCTGGGACACCGAGGAGGGGGCGAGGTCGAGGGCGTTGGCGGCGTCGGTGACGGTCCGTTCGCGGACCACGGCGAGGAACGTGCGCAGCTGTCGGTACTCCACGTTCGGAGAAACCGAACGCCCCCTGCGGTTGTTCCGGTCGAGCCGCGACGGCCTTCCGGCACAGGCTGGACACCATGTCCGCACCACGCGTCCCCCTGTTCACCCCGCGCCTCGTGGGGCTCTCCCTCGGTTTCTTCATGGTCCTGCTGGACTCCACCATCCTCAATGTCGCGCTCCCCGACCTCTCCGCCGATCTGGGCGGCGGGGTCGCCGCGCAGCAGTGGACCGTCAACGCCTACCTCGTGGCGTTCGGGGCGCTACTGCTGTCGAGCGGGGCGATCACCGACCGGTACGGCGCGACCCGTGTGTTCCGGTTCGGGCTGGCGGCGTTCGCGGTCGCGTCGCTGCTGTGCGCGCTGGCCCCCACGATCGGAGCGCTGGTCGTGCTGCGCGGGCTCCAGGGGGCGACCGCCGCGGCCGTCCCGGTGAGCACCCTGGCCCTGATGGGTGCGATGTACCCCGACGCGAAGCTGCGGGCGCGCGCCCTCGGCGTCTGGGCGGCGCTGACGGGGCTCGGCTTCGCGGCGGGTCCGCTGCTCGGCGGGGTGCTGGTGGCGGCGGGCGGCTGGCGGAGCGTGTTCCTGGTCAATCTGCCGTTCGCGGTCGCCGGGCTGCTGCTCTCCCGCGAGCTCGGTGTCACCGACAGGACCCGGCAGGTGCGGCTGGACTGGCGCAGCCAGCTCGTCGCGATCGCCGCGCTCGCCCTGCTCACCGACACCGTCATCCAGGCGCCTGAGGGCAGGGCGCTGCTGCCCGGCCTGCTGACGGCCCTGGCGTTCGCGGTCCTGTTCGCGGCCGAGCGGCGCAGCCCGGCGCCCGCGCTGCCACCGCTGCTGCTGTCCGTCCACGACGTCCGGACGGCCGTGCTCGCCGGGGCGGCCGTCCAGTTCCAGATGGCGGGCGGGCTGTTCGTGCTCGGCCTGCACTTCCTCGACGCCCGCCGCTTCGGGACGGTCGAGGCGGGCCTGGCGTTCCTGCCGCTGACGATCGCGCCGCTGTTCGGTCCGCTGGTCGGCCGGCTGATCGCGCGGATCGGGCCGCGGCCCACGATCCGGATCGGGCTGACGGTCGCGTTCGGCGGCAACGTCCTGGTCGGGGCCGGGATCCTGGCCGAGGCGCCGTTCCCGATGCTGGTCGCGGCGTTCACGGTGCTGGGGTTCAGTGTCCCGCTCAACATGATCCCGTTGACGGCCCAGCTCGTCTCGGCGGCGCCGCCCGGCACCGCGGGCACCGCGGGCGGCCTGTTCAACGGGATCCGCCAGGTGGGCGGCGCGCTCGGGGTGGCGGTGCGGGGCGCGATCGTCGCCGCGTGGGGCCCTGTCGACGGCACCGGCTACGCGCTGCTGACGTCCGCGGCGACCGTCCTGGTGACGGCCCTGATCCTGCTCGCCGCCGACCTCCGCCGACCGGCTCGGGCTCTCGTCTGATACTTCCGGAAAACCAGAAAGAGCCCCGGGGTTCCGGGGCTCTTCACAGGTGGTACCTCCGAGCGGATTCGAACCGCCGCTACCGCCTTGAGAGGGCGGCGTCCTGGGCCACTAGACGACGGAGGCAAGTATGCGATTGTTGAAGCTTGTGGTGCGAGTACCTCCGAGCGGATTCGAACCGCCGCTACCGCCTTGAGAGGGCGGCGTCCTGGGCCACTAGACGACGGAGGCAGGACCACCTGCAGATGCCCGATCGGCTACCGGGGGATCCTTGCGGGTGAAGCTGGGGTACCAGGACTCGAACCTAGAATAACTGAACCAGAATCAGTCGTGTTGCCAATTACACCATACCCCATCGCGCTTCCGGGGCTCCGTTTCCGGTGCTCCCTGGCGACGTGGATAACCTTACAGGACTTCTGGAGTGCTACCCAAACCGATTGCTCTCCGAGGGCCCCACATGGGTTCTGGACCAGCTCACCAGCGGGGTCAGCAGCCGCCAGATCTCCCGGACGCGGTCGGCGGCCGCCGGGGTGGTCACCCAGTCCTCCGGCGGGAAGTGCGTGCCGCAGTACAGCATCTTGTAGCGCATCAGATCGAGCCGCGGATGGTCGGCCGGGACCCCGCGCGGACGGGTCTTGACGGCGTCGTAGTGGTCGATCGTCAGGCCCTGGGCGGCCAGCTCGGCGACGGCCTTCTCCAGGGCGATACCCGAGGCGGGCGCGGTGACGGCGGCGCGGTAGCGGGCGAGCTGGTCGGGGGCCTGGGCGGAGAAGCCGCCCGCCACGGTGACGCCGTCTGCGTCCAGGCCGAAGTAGTAGCCGTCGACGAGGCCGCCCAGATGGGTCTTGTAGGGCGACTTGTCCTTGGCGAACCGGACGTCCCGGTAGGGCCGGAACAGCTTGGCCTCGCCGAACTCCGGGGCCAGCTCCTCGAACAGGGCCTTGAGCGGCTCGTGGACGCAGGAGTCGTACACGTGCTTGTGGGCCGTCCAGTAGCTCTTGGAGTTGTCGGCCGCCAGGCCCTCGAAGAACTCGAACGTCTCGTCGGGGAAACCCTTGAACACCATGGGTCCAGCCTAAAACGACCCAGCCTAAAACGGTCGTCCCCGGTAGGCTCCCTAACCCTGGTGAACAACCGTTAACACCGTTCCGTGCCTAGTGACGCCGATCACTCGGGGGAGATCTCTGTGCTCATCCGGCTTCTCAGAGCCCATCTGGGCCCCTACCGGCGGGACATCTGGCTGGTCGTGCTCTTCCAGCTCGTCCAGACCCTCGCCGCCCTGTTCCTGCCCACCCTGAACGCCGACATCATCGACGACGGCGTCGTCCAAGGCGACATCGGCCGGATCCTCTGGCTCGGCGGCGTCATGCTGCTGGTCGCGCTCGTCCAGATCGTCAGCCAGGGCGGCGCCGTCTACTACGGCTCCCGGACGGCCATGGCGCTCGGCCGCGACATCCGGGCGTCGATCTTCCACCGGGTGCAGTCGTTCTCCGCCCGCGAGGTCGGCAGGTTCGGCACCCCCTCGCTGATCACCCGGACCACCAACGACGTGCAGCAGGTCCAGATGCTGGTCCTGATGACCTTCACCATGATGGTCGCCGCGCCGATCATGATGGTCGGCAGCATCGTGATGGCGCTGCGGCTGGACGTCCCGATGACGGGGATCCTGGTCGCCGTCCTGCCGATCCTGGGGATCTTCATCGCGTTGATCATCTCCAGGATGCGGCCGCTGTTCCGGACCATGCAGGTCAGGATCGACCGGGTCAACCAGGTGCTGCGCGAGCAGATCACGGGCGTCCGGGTGATCCGGGCGTTCGTCCGCGACACCGCCGAGACCGAGCGGTTCGCGAAGGCCAACACCGACGTCTACGACGTGGGCCTGGCCGTCACCCGGCTGATGGCGCTGATGTTCCCGGTCGTCATGCTGGTGTTCAACATCGCGACCATCGCCGTGGTGTGGGTCGGCGGCCACCAGATCTCCTCGGGCGACCTGGAGGTCGGGCAGCTCACCGCGCTGATCAGCTATCTGATGCAGAACCTGATGGCGGTGATGATGGCGACCTTCATGTTCATGATGCTGCCGCGCGCCGAGGTCTGCGCCGACCGCGTCCAGGAGGTGCTCGACACCGAGACCAGCGTGGTGCCGCCCGCGCACCCCGTCGCCCCGCGGACGTCGCAGGGCACCCTCGACCTGGTCGGCGTCGAGTTCCGCTACCCGGGCGCCGAGGAGCCCGTCATCAGCGACGTGTCGCTGATCGGACGGCCGGGCGAGACCACCGCGGTGATCGGCTCCACCGGTTCGGGCAAGACCACGATGCTCAATCTGATCCCCCGGCTGATGGACGCGACCGGCGGCCAGGTGCTGGTCAACGGGGTGGACGTCCGGGAGCTCGATCCGGCCGTCATGGCGACGATCGTGGGGCTCGTCCCGCAGAAGCCGTACCTGTTCAGCGGGACCGTCGCCTCCAACCTGCGCTACGGGCGGCCCGACGCCACCGACGAGGAGCTCTGGCAGGCCCTCGATATCGCGCAGGCCGGTTTCGTCCGCGACCTGGAAGCCGGGCTCGACGCGCCCATCGCGCAGGGCGGCACCAATGTCTCCGGCGGCCAGCGGCAGCGGCTCGCGATCGCCCGCGCGCTCGTCCGCCGCCCCCAGATCTACCTGTTCGACGACTCCTTCTCCGCACTCGACTACGCCACCGACGCGGCGCTGCGCACGGCGCTGGCCCGCGAGACGGCCGACGCGACCGTCGTGATCGTCGCCCAGCGGGTCAGCACGATCCGCGACGCCGACCGGATCGTGGTCCTCGACCAGGGCAGGGTCGCGGGCGTGGGCACCCATGAGGAACTGATGGCCGGCAACCAGACCTACCGCGAGATCGTCCTGTCCCAGCTCACCGAGGCGGAGGCCGCCTGATGGCCGAGCTCGAGAAGCCTTCGCCCAAGCGCGGCCCGCAGCCGCAGCAGAACCTGCAGGGGCCGGCCCGCTGGATGGCGGGGCCGTCCGGCGAGAAGTCGATGGACTTCAAGGGGTCGAGCAGACGGCTGCTCACCCTGTTCCGGCCGGAACGGTTCCTGGTCTACGCGACCCTCGTGCTGGCGACGATCAGCGTCGGGCTGTCGGTGCTCGGCCCGCGGATCCTCGGCCAGGCCACCGACCTGATCTTCGAGGGGATCATCAGCGCGCGGATCCCCGACGGGCTCACCCAGGAGCAGTACGTCGCGGGAGTACGGGCGAGCGGCGACACCACGCAGGCCGACATGTTCGCCTCGATGAACCTCGACCCGGGCCACGGCATCGACTTCGGGGCCATCCGGAACGTCCTGCTCTGGGTGCTGGCGATCTATGTGGTGTCGGCGGTGTTCAGCACCCTGCAGGGCCGGGTGACGGCCGTCGTCGTGCAGCGGGCCATGTTCCGGCTGCGCGAACAGTGCCAGACCAAACTGTCGCGGCTGCCGCTGCGCTACTTCGACCAGCAGCCGCGCGGCGAGATCCTCAGCCGTGTCACCAACGACATCGACAACATCGCCCAGACGATGCAGCAGACCCTGTCGCAGCTCTTCACCTCGCTGCTGATGCTGGTCGGCATCCTCGCCATGATGATCTGGATCTCGCCGCTGCTGGCGCTGATCGCGGTCATCACCGTGCCGATCTCGATCTACGTGTCGGCGCAGATCGGCAAGCGCGCCAAACCGCAGTTCATCCAGCAGTGGGGCACCACCGGGAAGCTGAACGCGCACGTCGAGGAGATGTACACCGGCCACTCGCTGGTCAAGGTGTTCGGCCGTCAGCAGGAGGCCGCCGAGACCTTCGACGACCACAACGAGGGCCTCTACCAGTCGTCGTTCCGCGCCCAGTTCATCTCCGGGCTGATCCAGCCGTCGATGATGTTCCTCGGCAACCTCAACTACGTGCTGGTCGCCGTGGTCGGCGGGCTGCGGGTCGCGTCGGGCGCGCTGTCGCTCGGCGAGGTGCAGGCGTTCATCCAGTACTCGCGGCAGTTCTCCCAGCCGATCACCCAGGTGGCGAGCATGGCGAACCTGCTGCAGTCCGGGGTCGCGTCCGCCGAGCGGGTGTTCGCGCTGCTGGACGCCGAGGAGCAGGAGCCCGACCCGGCCGGCGCGGCCACCCTCGCCGACGTCGAGGGGCGCGTGGAGTTCGAGCATGTCGGGTTCGGCTACTCCCCCGACGTCCCGCTGATCGACGATCTGTCGCTGGCGGTGCGTCCCGGGCAGACCGTCGCGATCGTCGGGCCGACGGGCGCGGGCAAGACCACCCTGGTCAACCTGCTGATGCGCTTCTACGAGCTCGACAAGGGCCGGATCACCCTGGACGGCGTCGACATCGCGGCGATGAGCCGCGAGGACCTGCGCGCCAAGACCGGCATGGTGCTGCAGGACGCGTGGCTGTTCGGCGGCAGCATCGCCGAGAACATCGCCTACGGCGCCGAGGACGCCACCCGCGAGGAGATCGTCGCGGCGGCGAAGGCGACCCATGTGGACCACTTCGTCCGGACCCTGCCCGACGGCTACGACACCGTCCTCGACGACGAGGCCGGCACCGTCTCCTCCGGCGAGAAGCAGCTCATCACGATCGCGCGGGCGTTCCTGTCGCGGCCCGCGATCCTGATCCTCGACGAGGCCACCAGCTCCGTCGACACCCGCACCGAGGTGCTGATCCAGCGGGCGATGAACTCGCTGCGCGAGGGCCGCACCAGCTTCGTCATCGCACACCGGCTCTCCACGATCCGCGACGCCGACCTCATCCTGGTGATGGAGCACGGCGAGATCGTCGAGCAGGGCACCCACACGGAACTGCTCGCACGGGACGGCGCGTACGCCCGGCTGTACGCCGCGCAGTTCGCCCAGGCGCTGGCCGAATGAGCGAAGGCCGGATCCCGGCTGTCGGGATCCGGCCTTCTTCCCGGATGTTCAGTCCCGGGCGATGACGCGGTTGGTGAGGGCGCCGATGCCCTCGATCTCGACGGTGACGGTGTCGCCGATCGCCAGGGGGCCGACGCCCGCCGGGGTGCCCGTCAGGATCACGTCGCCCGGCAGCAGGGTCATCACCTGGCTGACATGGGCGATCAGCGCGGGGATGTCGTGGATCAGGTCGGCGGTGCGGCCCTGCTGGCGGACCTCGCCGTTGACCAGGGTCGTGATCGCCACGTCGGACGCGTCGAGGTCGGTGGTGATCCAGGGGCCGAGCGGGCAGAACGTGTCGAAGCCCTTGGCTCTGGTCCACTGGCCGTCCTTGCGCTGCAGGTCGCGCGCCGTCACATCGTTCGCGCACGTGTAGCCGAAGATCACTTCCGGGGCGCGTTCGACGGGGACCTCGCGGCAGAGCCGCCCGATCACCACGGCCAGTTCGCCTTCGTAGTCGACCTGCTGGGACAGCTTCTCGGGGTACTGGATCGCCTCGCCGCTGCCGATGATCGAGGTGGACGGCTTGCTGAAGAACAGCGGCTCGGCGGGCGGCTCCGACCCCATCTCGCGGGCGTGCTCCGCGTAGTTCCGGCCGATCGCGATCACCTTGCTGGGCAGGATCGGCGCCAGCACCCGGACGTCGACGAGCGGGTACCTGACCCCGGTGAACCGGATCTCGCCGAGGAACGGATGCCCGGCGACGGCCGCGATCTCCTCCCCCTCGACGACACCGAAGGACACTTCCTCACCTGCGGAAAACCTCGCGATACGCACCCGCCCAGTTTATGGCACGGCCCGGCGGCGCGCCGGGCGCAGGGCGCTCAGAAGCCGCACGCCCCGCCGTTGAAGGTGCAGCCCTCGGGCATGACGGGGGTGCCGGAGCCGCCGAACCGGACCGTCACCGAGCCGCCGGGGGCGATCGGCGCGGTCGCCCCGTCGCTGACGATCACGACGTCGGAGCCGGTGCGGGTGAGAGTCCCGCCCCAGACGTTGGCGATCACGGCGCCGCGGACGCGGAAGGAGAGGGTCCACGCCTCGACGGGCCGCCCGGTCGGGTTGGTGACCGTGAACGTCCCCTCGAAGTACCCCGGCGACACCTCGGACGTCTCATAGCCGACGGCCAGGCCCTCGGGGGTCCTGCCCTGCCCGCCAGGACCGATCGGGCTCGGCGCCACGGCCCCGTCCGGCGCCTCGGTCGACGCCGGAGCCGCCGAAGGCGCCGTGCTCCCCGGCGCCGC
>NZ_BAAGZI010000131.1:0-14123 GCF_054778695.1 Actinocorallia lasiicapitis | reverse complement strand
GTGAGGGAGGGGAGGGAGTAGGCCGTGAGGGAGGTGGGGGTGGTGGTGTAGAGGGTGGTGCCGGCTCGGGTGAGGAGCAGAGACGTGACGGGGGTTTTTGTGGGGAGGGCGGGGCGGGGGGTGAGGTCGGTGGAGTTGTAGATGCGGACTCCGGTGGGGCCGGGGAGATAGAAAGCTGTTCCGTCGGGGGACAGGGTGATCTGGTCGGTCGGTGAGGTGAGGGCGGCTCGGGCGGTGATGCGGGCGGTGAGCCAGTCGATGCGCAGGAGGGTTCTGTGGCAGGCGGCGGTGAGGTGGGAGCCGTCGGCGGAGAAGTCGGCGGCGCCCGTCAGAGCGCACGGCAGGCGCATCGACGTGCGGAGTTTCAGGGTGTGCGGGTCGCGGAACTCCAGGCGGCGGCCGGTGAAAGTGAGAGCGGCCAGCCCGTCGGGGGTGAAGTACAGTGCGAACGGTCCGGGGGGTTTGAGGTTCTTGCCCGGTTTCAGAGTGCGGGCGTCGACGGGCTGGAGGAGTTTCGGGCCGGTCAGCCAGAGCGTCGTCAGATCCCAGGACGGGACGACCCGCCGGACCGTGGCGGGGGTGCGGAGCCTGGCCGTCGCCCGGCCCGTCCGGGGGTCGAGGACGGTGACGGTCCGCCCGTGCGGCGCGAACAGCCGCACCGGTATCCCCTTGACGGCCGGACTGTACCGTTTGGCCGCCGCGTACACATTCGTGAGCGGCGCCCCCGCGACCTTGTTCGGCGGCGGCGACGGCTCAGGACCGGGCGGCGGCGGCGCGGAGACGTACGGTGACGCCGCACCCAACCCGATCACACCGGACGCCGCCCTGCCGTCGGACCGGAACGGCACCGTCTCGCAGCCGGACAGGGCGGCGACGGTCAGGGCCGCTGCCGCCGTCTGGCGCAGAACACGTGCGTTCACGCCGCAGAATGTACCCGCATAGTCACGCAGAGTGTCGGCGAATCTATGAGTCGGACTTGCCGATGCCGATACCGAACTCGCGGTACACCCGCTCCCAGAACCCGTCCCGCAGCCATGTCCTGGCCTCTTGGTAGGGGCGGAGCGACCGGCCGAGCACCTTCTCGGCGTCGATCAGCAGCTCTTTGTCGATGACGGGCGGCAGGATCGGCCCGGGCAGCAGATCGCGGATGTTGTCGCGTCCGCGCTCGAACAGCCATTTCTGGGCGACGTGCTCGCCGACTTCCAGCATCTGGTTGCGGTCGGGCCCGAGCTTGGACTCGGCGGGCGCGCTCGGCTTGACGGCCGGTGCGACCGGCTTCGGCACCGGAGCGGGCGCGACCTTCCCGGCGAACACCTGCGCGGGCGACGGTACCGGCACTTTCGGCCCGTTGACGTTCACGGGCGGCGCGGGCGGGCTCGCGGGCACGGACAGCAGCCCGGCCTTGGCGAAGTAGGGCCGCAGGAAGTCGGCGGGCAGCACTTCGACGGTGTCGGACTCCCAGACCAGCCATTCCGCCTGGTTGGATCCGTGGGTCGGTTCGACGCCCCACAGATGCACCCGTACCCCGTACCGCTGGGCGGCTTCGACGGCGGGCAGCATGTCCTCGTCGCCGGCGAGCAGCACCGCGTCGGTGATCGCCCGATGCCGGGCCAGGGCTTCCAGGTCGGCGCGGAGCTGGGCGTCCACGCCTTTCTGCTGGCCTTGGGCGTTGAGGTTGCCGAGCCGCAGTTTCACCAGCGGAAGGTTGGCGATGACTCGCTGCTCGACGGTCGGCTGGCGCCGGGGGGCGGCGTCGAACCAGTAGAGGCGGAGCAGTTCGCCGCTGATCTGGGAGTCCGCGTGGGCGGTCAGCGCCTTGATCAGTTTCTCGGCGAACACCCGGTATTCGCGGCGGGAACTGGCGTCCAGGAGCAAAGCCCCGGAGGCCGCGTAAAGGTAACCCGCGTCGACGAAAACGGCAAAGCGGGCGGGTTGCGGGATGAACTCCGAGGTAGCCATGGGAACCCCACCTTATGTGTACTGAGCCTTTCCCTGGGGCCAGTTGTCCACGGCGATTCGAAGATTCGCGGGTGGGGTTCGACGGCGTTTCGGTCAGCCGGGAAATCCGCTGGCCCGCCAGGCTCCGGGGCCCGCTCGGAGGGGCTGCCGGGCCAGCCGGGAACGGTCGGTCCACGCGGACCGCCTCTTTTCTGGCACTTCGGACTCGGCCGCCGCCCGGGCGGAGATCACGGCGATGAGTGCCGCGATCTCCTCGGGTGTGGCGTCGCCCTTGACCACCTGGAGAAAGGTCATGATCGCTCCCTAGAGGGGAATGTTCCCGTGCTTCTTCGGCGGAAGCGTCTGACGCTTTTCCTTGAGTGCGCGCAGCGCCTTGATGACCTGCACTCGAGTTTCGGACGGCCGAATTACCGCATCCACATATCCGCGTTCAGCCGCAATGTACGGATTGGCCAGCGTGTCCTCGTACTCGGTGATCAGTTCCGCGCGGCGCGCGTCCGGGTCGTCCGAGGCGGCCAGTTCGCGCCGGTACAGGATGTTGACGGCCCCCTGCGCGCCCATGACCGCGATCTGCGCCGTCGGCCACGCCAGATTGACGTCCGCCCCGAGGTGCTTGGATCCCATGACGTCATAGGCCCCGCCGTACGCCTTCCGGGTGATCACCGTGACGAGCGGGACGGTCGCCTCGGCGTAGGCGTACAGCAGCTTCGCCCCGCGCCGGATGATGCCGCCCCACTCCTGGTCGGTGCCGGGGAGGAACCCGGGCACGTCCACGAAGGTCAGGACGGGCACATTGAAAGCGTCACAAGTCCGGATGAACCGGGCGGCCTTCTCGGACGCGTCGATGTCCAGGCAGCCCGCGAACTGCATCGGCTGGTTGGCGACCACGCCGACGCTCCGCCCGTCCACCCGGCCGAACCCGACGATGATGTTGGGCGCGAACAGCGCCTGGACCTCGAGGAACTCCCCGTCGTCCAGGACCGCCTCGATGACGGTGTGCATGTCGTACGGCTGGTTCGCCGAGTCGGGGATCAGGGTGTCGAGCTCGTCGATCAGGTCGAGGTCGGTGGCCTCGCCGAACTCGGGCGCCTCCGACATGTTGTTCGACGGCAGGTACGACAGCAGCGCCTTGACGTAGTCGAGCGCGTCGGTCTCGTCGCTGCCCATGTAGTGGGCGACACCCGACTTGGAGTTGTGGGTCTGCGCGCCGCCGAGCTCCTCGAACGTCACCTCCTCGCCCGTGACGGTCTTGATCACGTCGGGTCCGGTGATGAACATGTGGGACGTCTGGTCGACCATGACGATGAAGTCGGTCAGCGCGGGCGAGTAGACGTGCCCGCCGGCCGCCGCGCCCATGATCAGCGAGATCTGCGGGATCACGCCGCTGGCGTGCACGTTCCGCTTGAAGATCTCCGCGTACAGGCCGAGCGCGACCACGCCCTCCTGGATCCGCGCGCCGCCGCCCTCGTTGATCCCGATGATCGGGCAGCCGGTCTTCAGCGCCATGTCGAGCATCTTGACGATCTTCTCGCCGTAGACCTCGCCCAGCGAACCGCCGAAAGCCATGACGTCCTGGGAGAAAACGCACACCTGCCGGCCGTCGACCGTGCCGTAGCCGATCACGACGCCGTCGCTGTAGGGGCGCTTCTTCTCCAGCCCGAACATGGTGGACCGGTGCCGCGCGAACTCGTCGAACTCGACGAACGAGCCCTCGTCGAGCAGCGCGTCGATCCGCTCGCGGGCCGTCAGCTTGCCCTTGGCGTGCTGCTTCTCCACGGCGGCCGCGGAGCCCGCGTGGACGGCTTCGTACCGACGACGCTCAAGGTCCGCGATTTTTCCGGCCGTGGTGTGGATGTCGATCTTTTCGACCGGTGGTTCAACCGCTTCCATCGCCATGCGCGCAAGAGTAACCAGGCACTTGTCGGTTCGGCTCAACCGGGGTGTTGCATCCCACGTGGTATAGACCAATCCCGCCGGAATAGGATGGCCCTGTGACCGAGAGCCTTGCATCCCAGATCCGCCTTGACCTGCCCGAAGAGCTCCGGGCCGACGTCCGGCTGCTGGGCGCCCTGCTCGGCCAGGTACTCGTGGAGTACCGCGGCCAGGACCTCCTCGACGACGTCGAGAACCTGCGCCGGGCCGTGATCGCCGCCCGGAAGGGCGAGATCCCCGGGGAGAAGGTCGCCGAGCTCGTCGCCGGGTGGTCGCTGGACCGGGCCGAGCTCGTCGCCCGCGCCTTCTCCGTGTACTTCCACCTCACCAACCTGGCCGAGGAGCACCACCGGATCCGCACCCTCCGGGAGCGCGACGTCCCGGGCGCGGCCGGCTCGGGCACCTTCCAGGCGGCCGTCGACGCGCTCGCCGACCCGTCCGCCGCCCTGGACGGCCTGGAGTTCCGCCCGGTCTTCACCGCCCACCCGACCGAGGCGCGCCGCCGGGCCGTCGTCACCGCGATCACCCGGGTCTCCGACCTGCTCCACGCCTACGACGACACGAGCGCGTCGTCGGAGCGGCTGGATCTGCGCCGCCGGATGCGCGAGGAGATCGACCTGCTGTGGCGCACCGCCCAGCGCCGCCACCAGCAGATGGACCCGCTCGACGAGGTCCGCACCGCGATGGCCGCGTTCGACGAGACCATCTTCCGGGTCGTCCCGCAGATCTACCGGACCCTCGACACCGTCCTCAAGGACGGCGACGCCAACGACCTCGGCGGCGCGCAGCCGCCCAAGGCCCCCGCCTACCTGCGGTTCGGCTCCTGGATCGGCGGCGACCGCGACGGCAACCCGTTCGTCACTGCCCAGGTCACCAGGAAAGCACTCAAGATCCAGTCGCAGCATGTGCTGATCGCGCTGGAGGCCGCCGCCACCCGCATCGGACGTCAGCTCACCGCCTACGAGACCACCACGCCGCCGTCCCGGGCGCTGCGCAACGCGCTCGGCGCGGCCAGGACTTCACAGACCGAGGTGCTCAGCGAGCTCGCCGCCCGCGCGCCCGGCGAACCGCACCGCCAGTACCTGCTGTACGCGGCCGAACGGATCAAGGCGACGCGCGAGCGGAACGCCGACCTCGGCTACGCCGGGCCCGAGCAGCTTCTCGACGATCTGGTGCTGATCCAGGACTCGCTGGCCGAGGCCGGGGCCGTCCGGCAGGCGTACGGGGAGCTCCAGCATCTGATCTGGCAGGTCGAGACCTTCGGGTTCCACCTCGCCGAGCTGGAGATCCGGCAGCATTCGGCCGTCCACGAGCGGGCGCTGGCCGAGGTGCGGGCCGGGGGCGCCTACTCGGACGAGACCGAGGAGGTGCTGGACACGCTGCGCGTCATCGCGTGGGCGCAGAAGCGGTTCGGGGTCGAGGCGTGCTGCCGGTACATCGTGTCGTTCAGCCGGTCGGCCGCCGACATCGAGGCCGTGTACGAGCTGGCGGCGTCGCTCGGGGACGGGGCGCCCGTCCTGGACGTCGTGCCGCTGTTCGAGACGGGTGAGGACCTGCAGCGGGCCGTCGCCGTCCTCGATGAGGCGATCAAGCTGGTGCCGGTGCAGCGCCGGCTCGCCCAGACAGGACGCCGGCTGGAGATCATGCTCGGCTACTCCGACTCCGCCAAGATCCTCGGCCCGGCCAGCGCGACCCTGCTGCTGTACGACACCCAGGAGGCGCTGGCCGAGTGGGCGTCGCGGAACGACGTCACGCTCACCCTGTTCCACGGCCGCGGCGGTTCGCTCGGCCGCGGCGGCGGCCCCGCCAACCGCGCCATCCTCGCCCAGGCCCCCGGCTCGGTCGACGGCCGGTTCAAGGTCACCGAACAGGGCGAAGTGATCTTCGCTCGGTACGGGCATCCGGAGATTGCGCGCCGCCATGTCGAGCAGGTCACCAACGCGGTGCTGCTGGCGTCGACGCCCGCGGTGGAGGAGCGGGCCCGCGAGGCGGCGGCCCTGTACCGTCCGATGGCCGACAGGCTCAGCGACGCCGCCCACCAGGCGTTCCGCTCCCTGGTCGAGGCTGACGGTTTCGCCGACTGGTTCTCCCGCGTCTCCCCGCTGGCCGAGATCGGCGATCTGCGGATCGGTTCCCGTCCAGCCCGCCGCACCGGCGCCAGCACTCTGGACGATCTGCGCGCCATCCCCTGGGTGTTCGCCTGGACCCAGACCCGCCTCAACCTCCCGGCCTGGTACGGCCTGGGCAGCGGCCTCGCCGCGGTCGCCGCGGATCCCGCGGTCCGCGACGCCTACCACTCCTGGCCTCTGTTCAACGCCCTCATCGACAACGCCGAAATGGCCCTGGCCAAGACCGACCGCTACATCGCGGAACGCTACCTGGCCCTCGCCGACCGCCCCGATCTCACCAAAACGGTCCTGGACGAGTACGACCGCACCCTCAACCTCGTCCTCAACATCACCGGCCACACCCGCCTCCTGGAGAACCGCAAGGTCCTGTCCCGCGCCGTCGAACTCCGCAACCCTTACGTGGACGCCCTCTCCCACCTCCAGCTCCGCGCCCTGACGGCCCTCCGCACCCCCGAAACCCCCGAGGATTCCCGCCCCCAACTAGAAAACCTCCTCCTCCTCTCCGTAAACGGCGTAGCCGCCGGCCTCCAAAACACCGGCTGACCCAGAACACCCCACCACCCACCGGCGGCGCGGCCCCCCACCCCGCGCCGCCCACGGCGTCCGCCCCGAACGCGCGTCAGACGAACAGATCGTGGACGTCCTCGACAGTGATCGCACGGATCAGCCAGGCTTCGAGCTGAGAGAGCTCGGCACAAGCCGAGATCCGTTCGATGACATCCCGCGGAACGGCGAAGCCACGAGTCTCCAGTACGGTGAAGATCGCTCTGGCCTCGCCCTCCACCAGCCCCTCGGCCCTGCCTTCAGCGCGATGGGTGCGGGCGAACTCACTCTGGAATTCGTAGGTTCCGGCGGACACGATCTCCTCCAGGAGTCTCCGCCTCGCGCGGAGGTTCGGGTGGGCTAGAGCAAGCGGTGACCGTCGTGGGTGCGGACGTGCGGGGCGGTGGGGGAGAGCGCGTCGAGCACGCGGGCGGCGCGGGCCTCGGGCATGAGACGGGACGCGTCAGCAGGCGTCAGCCAGGCGACCTCGGTGGCTTCGGGTGTGGGGTGCGCGGTGCCCTCGATGGGGGCGCAGAGGAACGCGAGGGTGACCACGCCCAGGCGCATGTTCTTGTACACGCCCGTCAGATGGAGGGGCGTGACTTTGACGCCGGTCTCCTCCAGAACTTCGCGAATCACCCCCTCTTCGGGGGATTCAGAGAGCTCAAGCACCCCGCCCGGCGGAACCCACCGGCCGTCGTCCTCACGCTTGATGGCGAGGACCCGCCCGTCCTCACGCAGAACAATGCCGGTGACACTGACGGAATGGAGCGTCACGAGCCCGCCGCCCAGGTGTAGCTGAGCTGCCAGAGCCGCGCGGGGAACACGTTCACGACGACTTCCAGCGGGCGGTCGTCGGCGGTGAGGGTGAAGCGCCGGACTTCGATGACATGGGTGACGAGCGTGATGCCCAGGAAGTCGGCTTCGTCCTGCTGCGGGGTGCGGGCCTCGATGTTCTCCTGGAAGCGGGCGGTGTGGTGTCCTCGCTCGGCGAGACGCTGCTGGATGCCGCGCGGCCCCGTGTCGGGGTAGGCGAAACCTTCATCGCCCGCGTACGCGAGAGGGATGTAGGACGTCGCGAGCTGGACGGGCCGCTCGTCCGCGAACATGTGCCGCCGCCGCACCAGAACCTGTTCCGGTGAGGCGAGCCGCAGGTCGGCCGCAACGTCCGCCGGAGGTTCGAGGATTGTGACGGAGGCGAGCACCGTGCGCGGCTCGCGGCCGGAATGGCGCATCTCCTCGGCGAAGCTGCTGCCCGAGGACTCGCCTTGCAGCGGGATCCGGCGGACGCGTTTGACCGTCGGGACGTCCAGCACGAATGAGCCTTTGCCGCGCTCCGTGCGGATCAGCCCTTCGTGTTCCAGCAGGGTGATCGCTTTCCCGATCGACGCCTGGGTGAGCCCGTACTCGCGGGCGAGTTCCGGCTGGCTCGGCAGCAGAGCTCCCGCTATGTATCTTCCGTCCGCTATGTCCCGGCGGAGGTCGTCGGCGACCTGCCGGTAGAGCGCCCGGGGCCGCTCCAGCCTCATCCCGCCTCCCCTCGTCATCGGCCTCTCGATCGACCATAGTGCCTCGTCCCGCGCCCTGCCTGCTCGCGCGATATCTGTGGAAAAGCACATACTGCTTAAGTATTAGGCGGTACTGTGCGGCTGTAGTCCCTTACTCACAGAGGGAAGTGAAGATGTCGCATGAGGAAGAGTGCGTCACCCAACTCGAGCTGCTGGCGGACCGGCTGAGAGCTGACGGGTGGCGTGTCGAGAACGTCGGTGCCGCGTCGCGGACACCGCGCCTGCTGGTCGTCAATCCCGAGACCGAGGCGTTGAACGACACGGTGACGTTCGCCGCCGCGCCCGCCGGGAGCTGGGAGTTCCGATACTCCTGGGAGCAGGCGATCGGGCCCGTCGGCGATATCGAGGGAGCGGCGGCACAGATCGCCAGAGTGCTGGGCGGCAGCCGGTGAAGCGGCGAGAGTGGCTCCTGGACGGACGGCCGCAGGCGGTCCGGGTGGCGCGGGCCGTGACCGTTGAGACCCTGGCGGAGTGGGCGCTGGGCGAGCCCGTTCAGGAAGCGGCCGAGCAGGTGGTCGCCGAACTGGTGATGAACGCCGTCGTCCATGCGGCGCCGCCCGTCCGGCTGAGTCTGCAGCTCAAAGGTGAGGCCGTGGTCGTGGAGGTGGAGGACGGGTCGCCGGCGTTGCCCGCGCCCAGGCTGCCGGGGGAGGGTGGCGGGTTCGGGTTGGCGCTGGTGGCGAGCGTGGCGCGGCTCAGCACCTCGGAGACGGAAAGCGGAAAGGCGGTTCGCGCGCTCATCGACCTGAGCGGTTGAGGGCTGGAGCGGGTAGGGGTCGGGCATGGAGATCAGGGTTGCCGGGGTGGCGGATGTGCGGCGGGTCGAGGGGATTGTGCGGGCGGCTTATGAGCCCTGGGTGACGGTTGTCGGGATGCGGCCGATCCCCATGGAGGCCGACTATGCGCGGTTGGTCGGGGACGGGCTGGTGTGGGTGGCCGGGGAGCCGGTGGACGGGCTGATCGTGCTCGTACCCGAGGCGGAGGCGCTGCTCGTGGAGAACGTGGCCGTCGAGCCGGGGGCGCAGGGCAAAGGGGTGGGACGGGCGTTGCTCGCGTTCGCCGAGGAGGAGGCGCGGCGGCTCGGGAAGGCGCAGGTGCGGCTGTACACCAATCGGCTCATGGCCTCGAACATCGCGCTCTATGAGCGGGTCGGCTATGTGAGGACGAGGCAGGAGACGATCGACGGGCGGCAGGTCGTGCACCTGGAGAAGTGGCTTGGTCAGGTGTAGGGGGAGTGGTGTTCCAGGGAGACCAGGGTTTCGGGGGTGAGGTGGAAGGCCCAGAAGGCGGACTTGCGGAGGGAAGGGTCTTCGGGCTCTTTCGCGTCGTAGAGGGCGCAGAGCGCGGCGACCAGGGCGGGGATGAGTTCGCCGTGGGTGCAGAGCAGCAGGCCGTCGTGAGGGGCGCGGAGCTCGGTGCGGAAACGGGGGATCGCGTCGGAGATCCAGGACGAGCCGACCGTGTAGTGCGGGTCGGTCGTGATGGAGGCGTCGGCGGAGAAAGGCAGCAGGGTTTCCACGCACCGCTGCGTCGTCGACGAAAGCAGACGTAGCGGGGCGTAAGCGGACAGCAGGGAGGCCAGTTCCTGGGCTTCCCAGCGGCCGCGCGGATCCAGCGGGCGGAGCAGGTCGTTGCCCGGCCAGAACCGCTTCTCACCCGCCGAGGCATGCCGCAGGACGATCACCGGGACGCTGTCCAGAGGCAGCTCGGACCAGGCGCGCAGCAGGTTCGCGTCATGGGCGTAGCTGAGCAGCGCGAGCGCCTCGGGGACGGCCGCCCAGCGGACCGCGTCGATCTCGTCGTTCGGGACGAACGGGACGGACGACGCGACCGTCGCTGACCAGTAATCCACCCGTTTGGGCCGATCGTCCTTCGCGTAGGAGATCGAGGGAAGCCGAGGCCCGAGGCGCGGCGTCACGCCCGTCTCCTCGATCAGCTCCCGGGTGACGGTGCGCAGAATGTGCTCCGACGGCTTCGCCTTGCCCTTGGGGAAGCTCCAGTCGTCGTACTTCGGCCGGTGCACCAGGGCCACCTCGATCCGCCCGGACCGCCGCCGCCACAGCACGGCTCCGGCGGCCCGGACGGGGGTGGGGTCAGCTCCCATCCACCGTTCTCCAACGTCGAGTCCGCATGAGGTGGGTCTGGATGTCGAGCGGCGGCTTCTCGGAGTCGGCGGTCGGCCTGGTCCAGACGCCTTCGCCGTCCAGCCACCAGGACGCCGTGCCGTCGTCCATCCCCTTGTCGAGCAGCTTGATCAGATCGTCGCGGTGGGCGACGTCGTTGACCCTGACCAGGGCTTCGACCCGCCGGTCGAGGTTGCGGTGCATGAGGTCGGCGCTGCCGAACCACACCTCGGGGTTGCCGCCGCACTCGAACGCGAACACCCGTGAATGCTCCAGGAACCGGCCCAGGATCGACCGCACCCGGATCATGTCGGAGAGCCCCGGCACCCCAGGACGGACGGCGCATATCCCCCGAACCCAGACGTCCACCGGCACCCCGGCCTGCGACGCCCGGTACAGCGCGTCGATGATCACCTCGTCGACGAGGCTGTTGCACTTCAACCGGATGTGCGCCGGACGTCCCGCCCGGTGGTGCCCGATCTCCCGCTCGATCCGCAGCACCAGCCCGCTGCGCAGCGTGTGCGGCGCGACGAGGAGCTGCCGGTAGGAGACCTGCCGCGAGTACCCGGTGAGGTGGTTGAACAGCTCCGTGACGTCCTCGGCGATCTCCGTGTCGGCCGTGAGCAGCCCGAAGTCCTCATAGAGCCGCGCCGTTTTCGGGTGGTAGTTCCCGGTTCCGATATGGCAGTACCGCCGCAGCGTGCCGTCGGCCTCCTGCCGCACCACCAGCGCGAGCTTGCAGTGGGTCTTCAGCCCGACGAACCCGTAGACCACATGGCAGCCGGCCTCTTCCAGCTTCCGCGCCCACCGGATGTTGGCCCGCTCGTCGAACCGCGCCTTGATCTCGACGATCACGACGACCTGCTTGCCGTTCTCGGCGGCCTCGATCAGGGCGTCGACGATCGGGGAGTCGCCGCTGGTCCGGTAGAGGGTCTGCTTGATCGCCAGCACTTTGGGGTCGTGCGCGGCCTCGGAGATCAGCCGCTGGACGCTCGTGGTGAACGAGTCGTAGGGGTGGTGCACCACGATGTCGCGTTCGCGCAGCGCCGAGAAGATCGAACCCTCTGTCGGCGCGGGCAGCGCCATCTTCGACGGCACGAACGGCGGGTACTTCAGCTCGCTCCGGTCGAGGTCGGCGATCGCGTGCATCCCGGCCAGATCGAGCGGGCCCGGCACCCGGTAGATCTCGCGCTGGTGGACGCCCATCTCGTCGATGAGCAGTTCGAGCACCTCGTCGGAGATCGTGTCCTCGACCTCCAGCCGCACCAGCGGCCCGAACCGCCGCTTCAGCAGCTCCTTCTCCAACGCCTGGAGCAGGTCTTCGGTGATGTCCTCGTCGACTTCGAGGTCCTGGTTGCGGGTCACCCGGAACGCGTGGTGCTCCAGGATCTCCATCCCGTTGAAGAGCTGGGTGAGATGCGCGGCGATGACGTCCTCGAGCGGGGTGAACCGCCCGGTGGACGCCTCGATGAACCGCGGCAGCACCTCGGGCACCTTGACGCGCGCGAACAGCCGGCCCTCGGTGTCGGGGTCCCGGACGACCACGGCGAGGTTCAGCGAAAGACCCGAAATGTAGGGGAAGGGATGCGCGGAGTCGACGACGAGCGGGGTCAGCACCGGGTAGATCCGCTCCCGGAACAGGCGGCGGAGGCTCTCCTGCTCGGTCTCGGCCAGCTCGTCCCAGCGCAGGATCTCGATGTCGTGCTTGCTGAGCGCGGGCAGCAGCTCGTCGCGGAAGACGGCCGCGTGCCGCAGCATCAGCTCGTGCGCGACGGCCGCGGTGTGCTCCAGAACTTCGCGCGGCTGACGCCCGGACGCCGACCGCACCGCCAGCCCCGTCGCCATCCGCCGGGCCAGCCCCGCGACGCGCACCATGAAGAACTCGTCCAGGTTCGTTGCGAAGATCGCCAGAAACCGGACCCGTTCGAGCAGCGGCAGCCGGGGGTCTTCGGCCAGTTCCAGGACGCGCTGGTTGAACCGCAGCCAGCTTTCCTCACGGTCAAGGAATCGATCTTCAGGAAGGTACTCTTCGTGAGGGATTTGTCCGGGATTGACACTCATGATGTTTAATGATCCCCCTCGGAAGTGAACAGCGGGCTAACGGCGCGTGACATGCGTGCCCACTGGGACGTACATCACCCGAATCAAGGATATTTACTCGTTCGCCGGACGACATAGGGCTGAATGATTCCCAAACCGCGAACCGGACGGCGGACGATCCGGACAAGCTCGTATCCGTCCTTACCCTCCACCGCCTCCGCCAACGCCGGATCCGCGACCAAGGTCCCGGGACGGGCGATCGACGTCAGCCGTGACGCCATGTTGACCGTCGTCCCGAAGATGTCGCCCATCAGCGGAAGAACCGGACCGTAGGCCATGCCCACCCGGACGTCCGGCACCTCGGTCTCGTTCTGGACGGCCTCCGCGATCGCCAGCCCGATCTCCACCCCGACCAGCGGATCCTCCGCCGAGTACAGCACCTCGTCGCCGAGGGTCTTCACCAGCCGGCCGCCGTGCACCGCGACGATGTCGGCGGCCGTCTCCTCGAACCGCTCCACGATCCGGCCCAGCTCGACCTCGCCCAGCTCCCGCGACATCGCCGTGAACGACACCATGTCGGCGAACCCCACCGCGATCGGCGGCCGCCCCGGCAGGCTGTCGGACTCGTTGGCCGCCGACGCCAGCGCCCGCGCCCCGGCCGCCGCGAGCTGCCGCCGCCACGCGTGCACCAGCAGCGGCTCCATCTCGGCCAGGAACTCCTCGGCCAGCTCGCCGATCACCCGCATCGACCCCTCGTCCAGGGACGTGGAGTCGCCGAGCGCGTTGGTCAGGATGCTCGACTGCCACTCGGCGAGCTTCGCCATCGTCTGCCCGACGGCCCTGACCTGCCGGAGCATGACCTCTTCTGACTCGGCGCCCATCACCTCGCGGTCCAGCAGATCCTTGATCCGCCGCAGCGCCTCAAGATCACCTTCGGTGAACGCGGGGACGTCGTCCGGCGGCGACGGGAAGCCGAACGACCGCCACAGCCGCTCGGTGAACGCCAACGGCACGCCCGTCAGACGCGCGGCGTCGAGGCGGGTGTACCGCATCTGCCCGCCGAGCAGGAGCTCTTCCAGCTCCTTGGGCTCACGTGCCTGCCCTGGCAAAATCCTCACTACTCCCCGAGTCGCGCCACGGCTCCCTCCGAAACCGCGCGACACACCTTATGTGACTGTCATCACTCATCGACCACTGGGCCCGGTTTGCGCACGTGAACGACGTCTCCGGCTGAGAAAGCACGCTCCCCGGCGGCCGTTTCGATCACCAGCCGGCCGTCCGGATCGACGTCCACGGCCGTACCCGTCGCGGCTTCCCCGCCCGGGAGTTCGATCCTGATCTCCTGGCCGAGGGTCGCGCACAGCTCCCGGTAGGCGTTACGCAGCCCGCTGCCGTCCGGATCACCGTCGGCGGCCCGCCATTCGGTGTACCGGAGCGCCAGTTCGCGCAGGACGGCCTTGAGCACGGTCTCGCGGTCGGTGATGGCCGCGTCCTCGATCGTCAGGGACGTGGCCGTCGGGACGGGCAGCTCGTCCGCGTGGAGCGAGATGTTCAGGCCGACCCCGACGACGATCGCGTCATCGGACCGTTCGGCCAGGATTCCCGCGAGTTTCCGCTCCCCGACCAGAAGGTCGTTCGGCCATTTCAGGGTGGCCGCGACGGTCGCCGCGCCGGTGGCCTCACCGAACTCGCCCGCCCCGGCCCGGGACGTCACGGAGCGGATCGCGGCGGCCACCGCCACCCCGGTGAGCAGCGGGATCCAGCCGAGCCGCGCCACCGGAACACCGGGCCCAGGCCGCAGCAGCACCGAGAACATCAGCCCCGACCGG
>NZ_BAAGZI010000130.1:0-14289 GCF_054778695.1 Actinocorallia lasiicapitis | reverse complement strand
GCCGACCACCGCCAGGGAGCGGCGGCCCGTGACGCCCAGCCACACCCCCATCGGATGGGCGGGGACGGGGCCGCCCGCCGTCGGGAAGCCGCCGCCGAGCCGGTAGTGGGCGCCGTCGAAACGGACGTCCTTCGCACCGCTCCACAGCAGCCGGACGACCTGCACGGCCTCCGCCAGCGCTTCGCGGGACTCGCGTGGGGTGCGGTGCGGGCCGCCGTGCGCGGCGATCGCGTCCCAGAAGATCCCCGCGCCGAGGCCCAGCTCGGCCCGGCCGCCGCTCAGGACGTCCAGGGACGCCACGGTGCCCGCGAGGACCTGCGGGGAGCGCAGCGGCAGGCACGCGACGTCCGGGAAGACCGTGATGTTCCTGGTCAGCGCCAGCACCGTGCCCATCAGGGCCAGGCAGTCGAGCTGGCGGCGCTGGTAGGGATGGTCCTGGACGCCCAGCACGTCCAGGCCGAGGATGTCGGCCTCGACCGCGACGCTCACCGCGTCCGGGCCTGGCGCCAGAAAATGGCCGAACCTGAGCAAAACGACCTCACGAGAGAAGCGTCAAGGCCCCTCCCCGAACGGGAAAGGGCCTTGGACGGACGGTGTTACCCGGTGACTACAGGTTGCCGTACATGCCCGAACCGGACATCTCGCTGCCGCTCGTCGCCGTTGAGGCGGTCGCGGCGGGCGCGGCCGGAGCCGTGTTCCGGACGGTGGCACGGCGGACGGCCGGCTTGCGGGCCGTCGTCTTCTTCGCCGTGGTCGTCTTCGGCCGGGTGGTGGCCTTGGCCCGCGTCGTGGTGGCGCGGGTCGCGGTCGCCTTCTTGGCCGCCGCCGGCTTCTTGGCCGCCACCGTACGGGTGGTGGACGCCTTGCGGACCGCCGGCTTCTTCGCCGCAGCCGTCGTCTTGGCCGTGGTCTTGCCGGTGGTCGTCTTCTTGGCCGCCGCCGTGGTCTTCCTGGCGGTGGTCGCCTTCTTGGCCGTGGTGGCCTTCTTGGCGGCGGGCTTGCGGGCCGGAGCGGCGGCGGCCGGCTTGACGGCCTTCAGCGCCTTGGCGGCGTCGGCCATGGCCTTGGCGGCGGTCGCCATCGACTTGGTGGCCGTCTTCATCGCGGTCATCGCCGAGTTCATCGACTTGGCCGAGGTGCCCGCCTTGGTGGCGGCGGCGGTCATCTTGGTGGTGGCCGCCGTCATCTTGGTGGCCGCCGAGGTGACCTTGGTCGCGGCCGCCGAAGCGGTCACTCCCTTGGCCGCCGACGTGGTCCGCCGTGCGGTGCTCGCGGTGGCCTTGGACGCCGCGGGCTTGCGGGTCGTGGCTGTCTTGGTCGTCGCCCGCGTGGCGGGCTTCTTCACTGCGGTCTTCTTGGCCGCCGGCCGGCTCTTGGAAGCGGCCGCCGTCCGTGCCGTGACGCGGGTGGCGGGCTTGCTCGCCGCCGAAGTCCGCTTGGCCGTGGTGCTCTTCATGGTGGTGCTCTTCTTGGCAGGCTTCTTCGCCGCCGTCGCGCGAGTCGTCGTAGTGCTACGGCGAGTGGTCGCACGAGTTGTTGTTTTGGTAGGCACTGATCCATCCCCCCGTAGTGATCAGCTACGGGGGGAGGTATTCCGCATGTGGGCGGCTTAAAACACTTCTGGCGGAAACTCGTTTACGAGCCGATCGGATGCCAGACCGTTTTCGTCTCCAGAAGGGCCGTCATGCGGGCCGTTCCGGGGTCGCCGTTCCAGTCGTTCGCCGACGGCCGCAGGACACGCTTCAGATTGCCCGCAGCCTCGATTTCACAGGCCTTTGCGAGCTCTTCGCCCGCACCCGTCAGGTCGATCGCGTTGACGTCCATGTGGCTCGCCAGCCACGGCGCGAGCTCGGTGTACGGGCCGGTCAGGATGTTGACGACCCCACCGGGAAGATCCGAGGTCGCGAGCACTTCGGCGAAGGTGACGGCGGTCAGCGGGCTCTCCGTCACGAGCACGACGGTGTTGCCCGACACGATCGCCGGAGCGAGCACGGAGACCAGGCCGAGAAGGCTCGAATCAGTGGGCGCGAGAACGGCGACCACACCGGTCGGCTCGGGCACGGAAAGGTTGAAGAAAGGCCCCGCGACGGCGTTGGAAGAGCCGTTCACGGACGCGATTTTGTCGGCCCATCCGGCGTACCACACCCACCGGTCGACGGCCGCGTCGACCTCGTTCTCGGCGGCCGTCGCGGAAAGGCCCGTGGCGCGCAGTTCCTCGACGAACTGCGCCCGCCGCCCTTCCAGCATTTCGGCGATCCGGTAGAGGATCTGGCCGCGGTTGTAGGGCGTGCGCGCCGACCATCCGCCGAACGCCTTGCGCGCCGCCACGACCGCGTCGCGGACGTCCTTCCGGGACGCCCAGGAGGCGTTCGCCAGGAAGTTTCCCTTGCTGTCGTTCACGACGTAGGACCTGCCGGACTCCGAGCGCGGGAACGCGCCGCCGATGTAGAGCTTGTAGGTCTTGCGGACGGCCAGCCGCGCGGCCTTCGCGTCCTTGGACTTGTTCGTGTCCTTGGGCTTAGCGGGCAAGGTAGGCCTCCAGACCGTGGCGGCCGCCCTCACGGCCGAAACCCGACTCCTTGTAGCCGCCGAACGGCGACGCCGGGTCGAACTGGTTGAACGTGTTGGCCCACACCACGCCCGCGCGGAGCTTGTCGGCCATGGACAGGATGCGGGAGCCCTTCTCCGTCCAAACACCGGCAGACAGCCCGTAAGGGGTGTTGTTGGCCTTCTCGACGGCTTCTGCGGGCGTCCGGAAGGTCAGGACCGACAGCACAGGACCGAAGATCTCCTCGCGGGCAATGCGGTGGCTCTGCGCGACCTCGGTGAACAGGGTCGGCGCGAACCAGAACCCCTCGCTCGGCAGATCGCACGCCGGCTGCCACAGCTCGGCGCCCTCCTCGACCCCGCTGGCCACCAGCTCCTTGATGGTGGCGAGCTGGGCGGCGGAGTTGATCGCGCCGACGTCGGTGTTCTTGTCCAGCGGATCCCCGACGCGCAGCGTCCCCATCCGGATCTTCAGCTTGGCGAGCAGCTCCTCGACCACGGACTCCTGGGCGAGCAGCCGGGAACCGGCGCAGCACACATGGCCCTGGTTGAAGAAGATCGCGTTGATGATCCCCTCGACGACCTGGTCGAGCGGGGCGTCGTCGAACACGATGTTCGCGCCCTTGCCGCCCAGCTCCAGGGTCAGCCGCTTGCCGGTGCCCGCGAGCGAGCGGGCGATCTGCTTGCCGACGTCGGTGGAGCCGGTGAAGGCGACCTTGTCGACGCCCGGGTTCTCGACCAGCGCACGGCCGGTGTCGCCCGCGCCCGTCACGATGTTGACGACGCCGGGCGGCAGCTCCGCCTGCTGGCAGATCTCCGCGAACAGCAGGGCCGTCAGCGGGGTCGTCTCGGCGGGCTTCAGCACGACGGTGTTGCCGCACGCGAGCGCCGGGGCGATCTTCCAGGCGAGCATCATCAGCGGGAAGTTCCACGGGATGACCTGCCCGGCCACCCCGATCGGCCTGCTGCCGTAGCCGGAGTGGTCGAGTTTGTCGGCCCAGCCCGCGTAGTAGAAGAAGTGCGCGGCGACCAGCGGCAGGTCGATGTCGCGGGTCTCGCGGATCGGCTTGCCGTTGTCGAGGGTCTCCAGGACGGCCAGCTCACGCGAGCGCTCCTGGATGATCCGCGCGATCCGGTACAGGTACTTGGCGCGCTCCCGTCCGGGCATCGGGCCCCAGACGTGGTCGAACGCGTGCCGTGCCGCGGCGACGGCCCGGTCGACCTCCTCGGCGGTGGCGGCCGACACCTCGGCCAGCACCTCACCGGTCGCCGGATTGACCGTGGTGAAGGATTCCTTGCCGGGGACGAACTCGCCGTCGATGAACAGCCCGTAGGAGTCCTTGAGCTGGACGATGCTGCGCGACTCGGGCGCGGGTGCGTATGTGAAGTCCATCCCTAGTCCAGGGTGAAGTAGTCGGGGCCGGAGTACACGCCGGTGGCGAGTTTCCGGCGCTGCATGAGCAGATCGTTGAGCAAGGTCGACGCTCCGATCCGGAACCAGTGGTTGTCGAGCCAGTCCGGCCCGGCCACCTCGTTCACCATGACGAGCTGCTTGATGGCGTCCTTGGTGGTGCGGATGCCGCCCGCGGGCTTCACCCCGACCATCCGGCCGTGCTGTTCGCGGAAGTCGCGGACGGCCTGGAGCATCAGGTAGACGACCGGCGCGGTCGCCGCGGGCTGGATCTTGCCGGTGGACGTCTTGATGAAGTCCCCGCCGGCCAGCATCGCCAGCCACGAGGCCCGCAGGACGTTGTCGTAGGTGGCGAGCTCCCCGGTCTCCAGGATGACCTTGAGATGGGCGTCCCCACAGGCTTCCTTCACCGCGACGATCTCGTCGTAGACCTTCAGGTAGTCGCCCGCGAGGAACGCCCCACGGTCGATCACCATGTCGATCTCGGTGGCCCCGTCGGCGACGGCCTGGGCCGTGTCGGCGAGTTTCACGTTCAGCGGCGCGCGCCCGGCCGGGAAGGCCGTGGCGACGGACGCGATCCCGACCCCGCTGCCCTTCAGCGCGTCGGCGGCGACCTTCACCAGGTCGGGGTAGACGCACACCGCGCCGACGGTCGGCGCGCCCGGCGCCGTCCGGACGGCCTTGGTGCACATCGCCCGCACCTTGCCGGGGGTGTCGGCCCCCTCCAGGGTGGTGAGGTCGACCATGGAGATGGCCAGGTCGATCGCCTGGGCCTTGGCCTCGTTCTTGATCGACCTGGTCCCGAGCCGTGCCGCGCGCGCGTCGGCCCCGACCTGGTCCACGCCCGGCAGCCCGTGCAGGACCGACCGCAGTTGTGTTGAGCTCATCACCAGCCCAGCATCCGTCATGCCCTAGCCCCCTACCAAACCCATCCTCGAAGTGCGGAGATAGACACTACTGCCAAACATGGGATGACCGGACTGTTTGGTCATTCCGCCAAAGCGGCGGCCACCCGCACGGTCAGCTCGTCCAGGGTCTTCTCCCCGGCCGTCCTCATGATCACTTTCTCGCCGCGCAGCAGCAGGGCGGTGGGGACGCTCTCGACGCCGAACCGCTCCTTCCCCCAGGACGCCCCGTCCACGTCGACCACGGCCCCGTAGACGTCGTCGCCCAGGGACCGCACCAGCCCCTCCACCACCGGGACCATCCGCTTCGCCGTCGCCGAGTACTCGGCCGTGAACAGCACCAGCACCGGCAGGGCGGACTCGAGCAGCTCGTCGAGCTGCTCCTCCGACAGCAATCCGTTCATCATCATGAACTCACAGTAACCGGCGGGCCTGTCGCACTTGCCCTGGAGGCTCCCTGTCTGGTGTCCTCTGTCACACAGCCCGCTACTCAACGAGGAGGCGCGGAATGTTCGAGGAAGCCCAGTACTTCGCTCCTGTGACCCAGGACGAACATGGTTCCGTAACGGTAGAGCTCGCGCAGTCCCACCCCGGATTCGCCGATCCCGTCTACCGCGAACGCCGCAATCAGATCGCCCGTCTCGCGCTGGACCACCGGCGCGGCGAGCCGATCCCGGAGGCCCACTACACCGCCGAGGAACAGGAGGTGTGGCGGCTCGTCTCGGCCGAGCTCAAAGCCAAACACGAGAAGTACGCCTGCGCCGAATACCTGGACGCCAAGGACAGGCTGGGCCTGCCCGCCGACCGGGTCCCCCAGCTGGAGGAGGTGTCGGGCCTGCTGGAACCCCTCACCGGGTTCCGCTATCTGCCCGCCGCGGGCCTGGTGCCGCTCCGGGAGTTCTACGGTTCGCTCGCCGACTCCTACTTCCACTCCACCCAGTACATCCGCCACCACAGCGTCCCGTTCTACACACCGGAACCGGACGTCGTGCACGAGGTGCTCGGCCACGCCAACGCTCTGGCGTCCGACCGCTTCGCGGCCCTCTACCGCCTGGCCGGCCAGGCCGCCCGCCGGGTGGAGACCACGGAGGCCCTCGAATTCGTCTCGAAGGTCTTCTGGTTCACGATGGAGTTCGGCGTCCTCCACGAATCCGGCGAACTCAAGGCCTACGGCGCCGGAATCCTCTCCTCCTACGGCGAGATCGAGGAGTTCCGCCACATGGACATCCACCCTCTGAACATCCAGGAAATGGGCAACACCGCCTACGACATCACCAAATACCAGCATCTCCTGTTCGCCGCCGACTCCCTCACCCATCTCGAGGACGTCGTAGGCCCCTTCTGGGATTCCTGCACCGACGAGACCATCGCCGCCCTCCGCTGAAGCCTTGCAGGCCCAGCCCTCAACACAGGACTGGGCCTCCAGGCATGAGCGCCCACACGACCTTGCCGGTACCCGTCGAGCAGAGACGAGTACCGGCTTCCTCGGCATAAGCCGTGATGATCGTGAGCCCCCGACCGGATTCAGCGGTCTCACCGACCTGACGGGGCGCGGGAAGCGCGGGCGAGGGATCCCAGCATTCGAGCAACGGGGCATCGTGGTGGACGGCGCAGCGAAGCTGAATTCTGTGCCCCTGCGCCGCGGCCACCGCATTGGTGACGATCTCACTGATGACGAGCATGGAGTCGTACACGACGTCCCGCTGATATCCCCAACCGGTGAGGGCGTAGCGGACCGTTTCGCGGGCGAGGACCACGGAGGACGGCTCAGCCAGGAGCGTGAGCCGGATCTCCCGCGATCCGTCGGCGGGGAACATCGGTTCGTCGAGCATGGGGGCCGTCCTGAAGTTCGGTGAATGTGCCCACACTGTCCGCGTTCCCGGCATAACTTGCTGTGTATAGCCGCCAGATCTATGCACCTGTAGGTGAGTGATGAGCGTCCGAGAGTCGATCGACCCGAAGTCCTCCCTGTGGGCCTGGCTCGCCTACGACCTGTGGTTTTACCGAACCCAACGAGGCCTCTCCCTGGCCCAGGTAGCCCTGATCGTCAGAGTGACGCGCGGAGCTGTATCCAACTGGGAAGCCGGCCGTATGCGCCCCAGCGAGAAATGCCTGAAACTCCTCGACGACGCCTGGACCACCGGCGGCCACTTCGAACGCCTCTACCTCTTCGCCTGCACCGGCCACGACCCCCACTGGTTCGCCCAGTACGTCCAGTACGAGATGGCCGCCGAGGGAATCAAGATCTTCCATGGAAAGAGCGTCCCGCTGCTGCTCCAGACCGAGGCGTACGCGCAGGGCGTGCTCCTCGCCGCCGGTCATGTCCACGAGGCCGATGCGACGATCAAGGCGCGGATGAAACGCCAGGAGATCCTGTACCGAACCGATCCTCCGTACCTCTGGGTCCTGATCGACCAGGAAGTACTGGAGTCGTGCGTGGGGAGCCGAGAGGTCATGCGTGAGCAGATGGCGCACCTGCTCAAACTCAGCAGAATGCCTCGCGTCTGCATCCGCGTCGTACCGAGGTCGGCCGGATGGCATCCCGGCAACGACGGTCCGTTCCAGGTGCTCAAGGTGCACGGACGGGAGGCCGCCTACGCGGGCGCCCAGATCGGCGGACGCTTGATCGAGGCCGGTGACCAAGCAGACATCCTCGCTGTACGCTTCGACCAAATCGGGGCGATGGCACTCTCCCGCGACGCCTCGAGAGACCTGTTCGAGCGGACGTTGAGGACATACGAGTGATCAACTGGCGCAAGAGCTCCCACACCGGCGGCGGAAACGACGAAGCCTGCGTGGAGATCGCCGGACGGCCCCACAAAGTATGGGTCCGAGACTCCAAAAACCCCGAAGCCGGACGCCTAGAACTCAGCCGCAAACACTTCGCCAACCTGCTGACACACGTGAAACGCAACGCACTAAGTCTTTAGCCTCCCGGAACGATCCGGCCCGCCAGACCGCAGAGCCAACATCGCGCGGAAGGCCCCACCGACGACTCCGATCAAGCTCCGCATTCCGATTAGATTGGGCGAAAAGCACTTTCCCGCAAGAATGCCCCCCGGGTCCGTATCGCCCAGCCGCCGATCAAGGTCGCCCCACTGAGCTCGGTGCAGAGCAGACCTTCTCGGACACGGAGGGTCGGGGTTGGGTTGGGTTGGGTTGTGTGGTTTCCGGCTGTGCTGGTTGCGAGGCCGGTACAACTGGTTGGGTCTGGCTCAGAGCGGCAGCCGGGGAAGGGTGGTACGGGCGGTGTCGGTGCTGGTTGACCCGATGGCCGGCTGGTTGGGTGGGCTGCTGGGCGATGCGTGGGTGGGGTTGCTGCGCGGTTCGCCGGATGAGCGTGCGGTGAAGCAGGCGATGGGTAAGGCCGTCGGGGAAGTTCTGGCCTCTATCACCGATGACGTCGAGCGGGGACGGGTGCGGGCGGGGCTGCGGGTGTGTTTCGCCCATCCGCCGCTGCCCCAACCCGACACTGGGCTTCGGGACGCGGTCATCACCCAGGTGCGGCTGCTCCGGGAGATGAGCGACGGCGCCGCCCTGTTCTACGACACGGTCACCGTGGACGCTGACTGGCTGGAAGCCCACGTCGCGGACGCATTCGCCGAGGCGGTCACACGGGTAGTGGCCGCTTCCAGCCTGGCTGAGAGTGTCGGTCAGCTAAGGCATGAGGTGCTGCTGGCCGATCTGGCCGAACTACGCACCCTGCTGTCGGCGGCGGTCGGGCCGCGCCGGGAATCCGGTCGGGCGGTGGTGGGTGCCCTGCTGGTGGGGGTGATCCCGCTGGCGGCGGACTGTTTCCAGAATCGGGAGGCGGCCGCCCGGCTGGAACGGGTGTTGTCGGGCGGCGACACTGCCATCCTCACCAACACGAGTGGTTGTGGGTCAGGGGTGTTGTCGGGGACGGGCGGGGTCGGTAAGACCCAGCTGGCCGCCGCTCACGCCCGCCGTTTCCTGGCCGACGGGGCGGATCCTGTTGTGGTGTGGGTGACCGCGACCGACGGCCAGGCGATCATCGACGCCTACGCCCAGGCCGCCGTCTCTCTGGATCTACCGGGCCGTGCTGGCGACGATCGGCTGGCTGACGCTCGTCTCCTCCTGTCGTGGACAGTTACGACCAGGCGGCAATGGCTGATCGTCCTGGACGACATCCAAGATCCCGAAGATGTCGCTGCGTGGTGGCCGCCCGCTGACGCAAGCGGCCGGGTGCTGGCCACCACGCGCCGCCGAGACTCCACCCTCATCGGAGCAGGCCGTCGGCTGGTTCCCATCGATGTGTTCACCCCTGCTGAAGCCCGCACCTACCTGACCGAACGCCTCACCTCCGACCATTACACGCCCGACCCAGCCGCTGCTCCGGCTCCCGATCCGGATCCGGCAGGTGGGGAGTTGGAGGGGTTGGCTGCCGATCTGGGGTGGTTGCCGCTGGCCCTGGCCCAAGCCGCCGCTTACCTGATCGACGCGGGTATCACCGTCCTCGCCTACCGGGCGCTGCTGGCCGACCGCACCCGGACCCTGGCCGAGCTGGCCCCCGACAGCCTGCCCGACAACCATCCCGCGATCGTCGCGGCGACCTGGTCCCTGTCGATCGACCGCGCCACCACATTGCGGCCGGTCGGCATGGCCCGGCCGCTGCTGGAACTCCTGTCGGTACTGGACCCCAACGGCATCCCCCAGACCGTCCTCACCAGCCCACCCGCCCTCACCCACCTGAACACCAACGACCCCGCCCAAGTGATCGCCGCGCTCCGGCTGCTACACCGGTTCACCCTCATCACCCACAACCCCACCGCCCTCCACCAAGAAATCCGCATCCACCAGCTCATCCAACGTGCCACCCGCGAACACCCCACCCCCACCACCACCCCAGCCACCACCGCACTAGCCGCCGCCGACGCCCTCCACGCGGTATGGCCCGCCATCGAACGCGACCACCTGGGCCAAGCCCTCCGCGCCAACACCACCACCCTGCACTCCACCACCGGCGCCACCCTCTACGGGCCTGCGACCGGCGCGCACCCCGTCCTGTTCCGCGCCGCCACCAGCCTCGGCGACACGGGGCAGGTCACCGCCGCCATCACCGCCTACGCCACCCTCCACGCCTCCTGCCGCACCCACCTCGGCCCCGACCACTCCCACACCCTCACCAGCCGCGGCAACCTGGCGCGGTGGCGTGGGGAAGCGGGAGACCCTGCCGGGGCGGCAGCCGCCTTCGAGGACCTGCTGGTCAACGACCTGCGGATCCTCGGCCCCGACCATCCTCACACCCTCGCCACACGCCACAACCTGGCTTACTGGCGAGGGGAAGCGGGAGATCCGGCTGGGGCTGCAGCCGCGTTCGAAGAGCTGCTGGCCGACTGCCTGCGGGGTCTCGGACCCGACCACCCCGACACTCTGACCACTCGCCAAAACCTGGCGTACTGGCGGGGGCAGGCGGGAGATCCGGCCGGAGCAGTCGCCGCGTTCGAAGAGCTGCTAGCCGACTACTTGCGCGTCCTCGGACCCGACCACCCTCATGCTCTGACCAGCCGCGGCAACCTGGCGCGGTGGCGAGGGGAGGCCGGAGACCCGGCCGGAGCAGTCGCCGCGTTCGAAGAACTACTAGCCGACCGACTGCGCGTCCTCGGACCCGACCACCCCCACACCCTGGCCACCCGCAACCACCTGGCGTACTGGCGAGGCGAAGCCGGAGACCCAGCCGGAGCAGTCGCCGCGTTCGAAGAACTACTAGCCGACCGACTGCGCGTCCTCGGACCCGACCACCCCTACACCCTGACCAGCCGCAACCACCTGGCGTACTTTCGGGGACGGGCGGAGGATCTCTGAGTTGCCTAGCAGCTTCAGGCGAATTGCCCGCTTTCCTGCCTATCTCGGGTCAGCGGGTGTGGGTGGCTACTGAACAGAACGAGGCCCCTTCCGCCTGGGACGTGGAAGGGGCCTCGGAGGAGCGGGGTGGGGGTCAACCCACGCCGCGGAGGCGAAGCCTGCCTATTTTGCGGGCGGGCTTCTTTGAGTGGGGGGTGTCGGTTGACGGGTGGGAGGGGGCGGGGTGGTGGGGGGCCTGCTGGAGGAGGCGGTGGATTTTGGACTGGGCTTCGGCCTGCTGGAAGGCGTGGTGCGGGGCGTACATTTTTGGTGTCCTCCGAAGAGTGGTTTCTGGTGACACCTCTAATGTCGCGCTAAGAACCATGCCCGCACATGGGGCGGATGCCTTATCTGTGGCGGCCTGGGCGGGGGCCGTCGGGCTAAGACGGCTTAGGTGGGGGGTCAGCCTAGGTCTACGCCTAGGCGGCGGGCGGTGGAGGCGGCTTCGGTGCGGGTGGTGGCGCCTAGTTTGGCGAGGATGTTGCTGACGTGGACGCTGGCGGTTTTCGCCGAGATGAAGAGTTCGGTGGCGATCTCGCGGTTGGAGCGGCCGACGCTGAGGTGGCGGAGGACTTCCAGTTCACGGGCCGTCAGGCCGTGGGAAGGGGAGGAGCGGTCCTGGCCGCCGATACGGCGGGTCAGGGCTTGGGCCGTTTGTTGGAGGGGGACGGCACCCAGGGGGGTCGCCAGGAGGGTGGCGCGGTTCAGGCGGGTCAGGGCACGGTCTTTCGCGGCGTGGGCGGCGTCGTGTTCGGCGGCGCTGATCAGGGCCTGGGCCAGGGCGGCGGGCTGGCCGATCCGCTCCCAGCCGTCGATGACGGGCTGCCAGCCCGGATCGCCGCCGAGAGTTCTGGCGGCTTCGGCGCGGAACGTGGCGCGCTGGAGTTCCTGGAGGGGGCCGTGGACGGGCAGGGTTTCGGCGCGCTCGCGGAAAGGGGCCAGGGCGGCGGCGTCCTGGACGGCACGGGCCGCGATGACCAGCGCGGGCCACGTGTAGCGGGGCTCGTCGGGACGGCCGCTGCTCGGCAGCACCTCAGCGAGGACGTCCAGAGCACGCGCGTTGTCGCCCGTCGACAGCGCCAGCTCGGCCTCGCCCAGCAGCATCGGCAGGAACTCCTGGAGCCGCCTGTCGATCTCCCAGGCGCGGGTGTTGCGGCACTGGGCGAGCCGCTCGGCGGCCAGGTCGAACTCACCGCGCGCCCGGTACAGGAACGCGGCCAGCTCCAGCAGGCACGCCTGGTGCGGACGCGGCGGGTCGGCGGCGAGCGCCTGGTCGACGGCCGTCATCGCCTCGTCCCAGCGGCCCAGCGAGTACAGCGACTCCGCGTAGTTGATCGACAGGAACGAGCCGTGGATCCGGAACAGCCCCAGCTCCTTGGCCTGCTCCAGCCCCCGCAGCGCGACGTCCGCCGCCTCGACATGCCGCCCCGCGCCCTCCAGGAAATGCGACCGGTTGACGGCGCTGCGCAACAGCACCTGATGGAAGTCGTGTTCGACGGCGAGCCGCTCCGCCTCGTTCAGCTCGGGCGACTCCTCCTGCCCGTAGGCGAGATGCCCGTGCAGGCAGGCGAGGGTCAGCAGCGCGCTGGACTCGGCGAGCGGGTCCTGGACCTGCCGGGCCGTGACGAGCGCCCGCCGCGCCGCCACGTCGGCCTCGCCGCTGGCCCAACCCATGAACACGAACCGGGCGAACTCGGCCTGGATCCGGGCGGTCCTGCGGCTCGGTTCCAGCGGGTCGACCAGCCGCAGCGCCTCACGCAGATCCGCCAGCCAGTCCTCGCGGCCGATCCGGTGCTTCATCCGGCCGCGCAGCTCCAGCGCGAACGCGCGCTCCAGCGGCCTGTCCTCGCCGGTCAGCCGCACCAGCTCGTTGCCGAGTTTGACGCCCCGTTCGCTGTCGCCCGCCCAGTCCGCGGCGGTGACGGCGTGCCGCAGGATCTTCTCGTAGCTCTTGCCGATCTTGCCGTCGGCGCCGGGCACCTGGTCCCAGAGCTCCAGGACCCGCTCCAGGAAGCGCAGCTCCTCGGCGTAGGCGGCGGCCCGGTCGGCTTCCTTCGCGGCGTGCCAGGCGCTGATCAGCGCCCATTCGGTGTTGTGGGCGGCGTGCCAGTGGAAGGCCAGCTCGGCGGCGGCCCGGCCGGGCGGCACCAGCGTGGCGTCGTCCTCGAGGGTCTCGGCGTAGCGGGTGTGCAGCCGGGTGTGCTCGCCGGGCAGCAGATCGTCGTGGAGGGCCTCACGGATCAGGGCGTGCCGGAAGGAGTAGCCGTCGCCGTCCACGACCAGGACGTTCCCGGCGACCGCGGGCCGCAGATCACGCGTCATCCCGACCTCGCCCGCCCCGCTGACGGCCGCGAGCAGCCGGTGCTCGATCCGCGCGCCACCCGCGCTGGCGATCCGCAGCAGCTCCTGGGTCTCCTCCGGCAGCCGCTGGACTCCGGCCAGCAGCAGGTCGCGCAGCGATTCGGGAAGCTCGCTGGCGATCTGCCCGTCGGCGTCCATCAGCGCCTCGACGAACAGCGGGTTGCCCTCGCTGCGCCGGTAGAACTGCTCGACCCGGTCGGCTTCCGGTTCGCCGTCGCGCAGCCGCGCCATCAGCTCGGCGACCTCGCGGCGGGTGAGCCGGCCCAGCTCGTGCCTGCTGACCCTGTCGATCCGGTCGAGCTCGGCGAGGAGCGGCCGCAGCGGATGGGTGCGGTGCAGCTCGTCCGACCGGTAGGTGATGACGATCATCAGCGGGGCGACGGACCCCAGATTGCGGATCAGGAAGGTCAGCAGGGCCCGCGACGATTTGTCGGCCCAGTGGGCGTCCTCGACGACGAGCACCAGCGGGGCCTGGGCGGCGAGCCGGTCGAGCAGGGTCAGGACCAGTTCGAACAGCCTGGTCTGGAACTGGCCGATCTCGTCGCCGCCGACGTCGCCGAACTCCGGCAGCAGCCGCGCCAGCCCGTCGGTGCGGCCGCCGAGCAGATCCGAGACGCCGTCCGCGCCGATCTCCCGGACGAGCCCGCGCAGGACGGCCGTGAACGGCGCGAACGGGAAGCCGTCCACACCCAGCTCCATACAGCCGCCGACCAGCACCCGCGCGCCCTGTCCGCGGACCCTGTGGCCGAACTCGCGGATCAGCCTGGTCTTGCCGACCCCGGCCTCACCGCCGACCAGGACGGTCCTGCCCAGCCCGGCCCCGACCTCGGCGAAGGCCGTGTCGAGCTCGCTGAGCTCCGGGCCGCGGCCGATCAGGACTGGGCTCACCGCTGCGACGCTCACGAAATGAATATCCCATCCGCTTCCGACAAAATTCCCGCCCGGTGGGCGTGGGCGACCGCTTCGCCCCGCGACGACGCCCCGAGCTTGGCCAGGATGTTGCTGACGTGCACGCTCACCGTCTTCGCCGAGATGAACAGCTCCTGCGCGATCTCCCGGTTGGGCCGTCCCGCGACGAGCTCCCGCAGCACCTCCCGTTCGCGCGGAGTGAGCCCGTGGGACGCCGCCGTCGCGCCGAGCCGGCCCCGCAGCCCCTCGATCCGGTCGAGCAGCGCCCGCGCCCGCAGCGGTTCGGCCCGCGCC
>NZ_BAAGZI010000129.1:0-14335 GCF_054778695.1 Actinocorallia lasiicapitis | reverse complement strand
CTGCTCGGACCGCCAGCCCTCCGCCTGCGCCCACGCGGCGAGCGCGGGCCCGCGGGCGATGGCCTCCAGACAGCCCCGGCCGCCGCACTTGCAGGGCAGCCCGCCGGGATCGACGACGATATGGCCGATGTGCCCGGCGTTGCCGGACGCCCCGTCGATGAGCCGGTCACCGAGGATGAGCCCACCGCCCACCCCCGTGGAGACCGTCATGCCCAGCACGTTCCGGCTGCCCCGTCCCGCGCCCCGCCAGTGCTCCCCGACGGCCACGGCGATCGCGTCGTTGTGCACCCGGACGGGCAGATCCGGGTAGCGCTCCGCCAGCCGCTTCCGCAGCGGGAACCCCCGCCAGCCCGGCATGTTGAGCGGGGAGACCTCGCCCGACGGCCACTCCATCGGCCCGCCGCACCCGACCCCGACCCCCAGGAGGTCGGTCTCGGGAAGCTTCTCCAGCAACGCCTCCAACGTCCGCCACAGCCCCTCGGCGTCCACTTTGGGGGTTTCGGTCCGTTCGTAGGTCTCCACCCGGCCCCCGGGATCGACCAGTCCGACGGCCAGTTTCGTGCCGCCGATGTCGATCGCGAGGACCCGTTCGTCGGTCATCAGTTCCCGTCCTTCCCGAAGGCCAAGATCGAGGCCGTGAAGCCGTGCACGTGGTTGCGGCCGCCCACCGGTCCTATCTCCCCGTCGGCGAAGAACCCGCCGACGGAGCCGAAACCGGCCAAGGCCCTGACGTCGTGGTCGGAGGAGGCGAACATCGCCTCGCCCCGCCCGTTACAGGAGAACAGCAGCGCCCCTTCGATCGGGCCGAGGTCGAAGCCGCGCACCAGCCCGGCCAGATCAGAGTCGGCCGCTTCGCCGTCTCTGACCTGGAACCGTACTGTCTGTCCGGTCTCCACCACATCTCCGATCGCGAGAGCCCCGGTGTCGGCGTCGACCCCGACGACGCCGCGGACCAGGAAATCGCCTTGCTCGTGCTCGTCGGCGTACTCGTCCATGGCGACGCCGATCAGCAGCCCGCGGGCGGCCAGTTCCCGCTCCCGGTCGGGCAATGCCAGGACGATCTGCTCCAGTTTCTCCAGCGCGGGCGCGCCGGCCAGTTCGTACAGGACGTTCTGCTCGGCCGACGTGATCGTCATCAGCGGTCCGATGGGGCGCGCGCCCTGGCTGACCAGGGTCGTCGCCTGGACGGGCCCGCCGATGACCACGCCGACCGCGCCGTCCTCGACGACCTTGCCGTCGAGGAACAGCCGGGTGCCGCCTTCCTGCCCGCCGGCGAGCCCGCCGACCAGCGGCAGGCCGGGCAGCACCTCCTCGGAGCGTTCGACGAACGCGTCGACGGGGAAGGAATAGGGGTCGGCCAGCAGGATGCCGGCCACGTCGTCGTCCTGGGCGTCGGGCATCCCGACCACGATCAGCCTGTCCTCGGCGCGGAGCGCCTCCAGCCGGAACGGCTCGATCCGGGCGCCCTCGGGCAGCATTCCGGCCCACGCGCTGACCGCGCCCGGCCGTTCGACGCCCCGGCCGTCGGCGATCACTCCGGACGCGCTGCAGCCGAGCACGGTTCGGGCGTCGGCGCAGGCCATGGCGTGCCTGGCGGCCCGTTCGACCTCCGCGGGGTCGTCACCGCTGACGAAAACGCAGAGCAGATCGGCCCGTCCGTCGAGACCTTCGGTCGCCCGCCTGACGGCCAGTTCCGCCGCGACGTGCAGATCCGGTCCCTGCGCGAGCCCGTCACCGAAACGCGTCATGTTTCGATTCAACCGGGCAAGTGGGCGTTCTGAAACCACCGCTGTGTAAACAGTGCGGTCATGCCGATCGGGACGTAACCTCATTTAGGTGCAATCACCGCGCGCCATGACGCTTGCGGAGCTCCGCTCCCTTGGACATGTCCACCGCTCGGTCAAGGCCGAGCTGCGAGAGAACCTGCTGGCGCGCCTGAGGACCGGCGAGCCCCGCTTCCCGGGGATCGTCGGGTTCGACGAGACGGTCCTGCCGCACCTCGAGCGCGCGCTGCTGGCCGGTCATGATCTGGTGCTGCTGGGCGAACGCGGCCAGGGCAAGACCCGGCTGATCCGCACCCTCACCGGCCTGCTGGACGAGTGGACCCCCGTCATCGACGGTTGCGAGATCAACGATCACCCTTATGCGCCGGTCTGCGTCCGCTGCAAGCGGCTGGCCGCGGCCGAGGGCGAAGAGCTCAAGATCGGCTGGCGCCACCGCGACGAGCGGTACGCCGAGAAACTCGCCACCCCCGACACCTCGGTCGGCGACCTCATCGGCGACGTCGACCCGATCAAGGTCGCCGAGGGCCGCACCCTGGGCGACCCCGAGACCGTCCACTACGGGCTCGTCCCCCGCACCAACCGGGGCATTTTTGCCGTCAACGAGCTGCCCGACCTGGCCGAACGGATCCAGGTGGCGCTGCTGAACGTGCTGGAGGAGCGCGATGTCCAGGTCCGCGGGTACGCCCTGCGGCTCCCCCTGGACGTCCTGCTGGTGGCCTCCGCCAACCCCGAGGACTACACCAACCGGGGCCGGATCATCACCCCGCTCAAGGACAGGTTCGGCGCCGAGATCCGCACCCACTACCCGCTGGCGCTGGACACCGAGCTTGATCTGATCGTCCAGGAGGCGGAGCTCGCCGCCGAGGTGCCGAAGTACCTGCTGGAGGTGGTGGCCAGGTTCACGCGGCTGGTCCGCGACTCCAAGGCCGTCGACGCGCGGTCCGGGGTGTCGGCGCGGTTCTCGATCGCGGGGGCCGAGACGGTGGCGGCGGGCGCGCTGCGCCGGGCCGCGCTGGCCGGTGAGGAGCACGCCGTCGCCCGGGTCTGCGATCTGCCGGCGATCGTGCCGACCCTGATGGGCAAGGTCGAGTTCGAGGTCAGCGAGGAGGGCCGCGAGCAGGAGGTCCTGGAGCATCTGCTGCGCCGTGCGACCGCCGAGACCTACCGGCACACCCTCGGCTCCGCGGACCTGTCCGGGCTGCTCGACAAGTTCGACCGGGGCGAATCGGTCGACACCGGCGAGCTCGTCCCGGCGGCTGAGCTGCTGCAGCGGGTCGGCCAGATCCGCGGGCTCGGCAAGCTCATGTCGCTGCTGGAGCTGGACGGCGAGTCGCCCGGCCAGGCCGCGTCCGCGCTGGAGTTCGCCCTGGAAGGGCTGTTCCTGACGCGCCGGCTTTCCAAGGACGTCTCCGGCGAGGGATCTTCGACCTACCGAATGTAGGACTGATGAGTACATACCGGTACGGGCCTTACCGTGAGGGCCCCGACCCGCTGGCCCCGCCCTACGACGTCCGGGAGGCGCTGGACTCCGTCGGCGACGACGTCCTGAACGGCGCGAGCGTCAACGAGGCGCTGCGCGACCTGCTCCGCCGCGGCCTCGACGGCGCCCGCCGCCGCCAGGGCCTGGACGATCTGCTCCGCCAGGTCCGCGAACGCCGGGCCGCGCTGCGCGACCGCGGCCGTCTCGACGGCACCCTGGAGCAGGCCCGCGCCCTGCTCGACACCGCGATCGACCAGGAACGCGCCGAACTGTTCCCCGACCCGTCCGACGACGCCCGTCTGCGCGAGGCCGAACTGGCCGTCCTGCCGTCCGACACCGCGCGCGCCGTCCGGGCGCTCCGCGACTACTCCTGGCGCTCGGCCGCCGCCCGCGCCACCTTCGAAAAGCTCCGCGGCCTGCTCCGCGAAGAGATCCTGGACTCCCAGTTCCAGGGGCTCAAGCAGACGCTCCAGGCCGGCGGCGCCGGGACCCTGGCCCTGGTCCGCGACATGATGGCCGCCCTCAACGCCATGCTCGAGGCCGACGCCCGCGGCGAGCACCGCCAAGCCGACTTCGACCGGTTCATGAGCGAGTACGGCGCGTTCTTCCCCGACCAGCCGCGCACCCTGGAGGAGCTCGTCGACTCCCTGGCCCGCCGCTCCGCCGCCCTCCAGCGGCTGCTCAACTCGCTCACCGACGAACAGCGCGACGAACTCGCCGCCCTGATGGCCGAGTCGATGCAGGACGCCGGGCTCGAACTGGAGATGTCGCGGCTCGGCGGCGCCCTGCGCACCCGCAGACCCGACCTCGACTGGACGGGCGGTGCCTCCCTGTCCGGCGACAGCCCCCTCGGCCTCGGCGACGCCACCAGCGCCCTCGCCGACCTCGCGGACCTCGCCGAACTGGAGGACTCCCTCGCCCAGGACTACCCGGGCGCGCGCCTCGCCGACGTCGACGAGAACGCCGTCCGCCGGGCGCTCGGCCGGCAGGCCGTCGACGACCTGTCCGAACTCCGCCGGATCGAGGCCGAGCTGGAACGGCAGGGCTATCTGCGCCGCAAGGGCGGCCGGCTGGAGCTGACGCCCAAAGCCGTCCGGCGGCTCGGCGAGACGGCGCTCCGCCGAGTCTTCGACGGCCTGAAGAGCGGCCCGCGCGGCGACCACGCCCAGCGCGACGCCGGCCAGGCGGGCGAACTCACCGGCACCACCCGCCCCTGGCGGTTCGGCGACGAACAGCCCCTGGACGTGGTCCGCACCGTCGCCAACGCCGTGATGCGCGACCCGTCGCACGTCCGGCTCCAGCCCGACGACTTCGAGGTCCAGGAGACCGAACGCCGCACCGCCGCCGCCGTCTGCCTGCTCGTCGACCTGTCCTACTCGATGGTCCTGCGGAACACGTGGGCGGTCGCCAAGCAGACGGCGCTCGCCCTGCACTCCCTGGTCACCAGCAAGTACCCGCAGGACTCCATCCAGATCATCGGCTTCTCCAACTACGCGCGCGTGCTCGACCCGACCGAGATGGCGACCCTCGACTGGGACATGGTCCAGGGCACCAACCTGCACCACGCGCTGATGCTCGCCGGACGCCACCTCGACGGCCACCCCGACTTCGAGCCGATCATCCTGGTCGTCACCGACGGCGAGCCGACCGCCCACCTCCGGCACGACGGACGCTCCCTGTTCGACTACCCGCCCGCCCCCGAGACCCTGGCCCTGACCTACGCCGAAGTCGACAAGATGACGCGCAGGAAGGCCACCCTCAACGTCTTCATGCTCGCCGAGGACCGGCGGCTCGTCGGGTTCGTGGAGGAGGTGGCGCGGCGCAACGGCGGCCGGGTCTTCTCCCCCGACCCCGGGCGGCTCGGCGAGTACGTCGTCAGCGACTATCTGCGGGCACGCCGCGAGTCATGAACGGGCCAGAGCGGCGCCGCCGGGTTACTGTCGAGGGATGTCGACCGCTGATCACCTGCTGGAGATCCTGCACATCGGGTTCGCCGTCTTCGCCCTGGGGCCGCTGACCGCCGTCCTGATGGCGACGCCCCGCCACGTCCGCGCGGGCGACGCGGCCATCCTGCGCTTCCTGTCCAGGACGACGCAGATCTACTCGGTGGCGTCGCTCGGCGTCCTGCTGTTCGGGCTGTTCCTGGCCGGCGGCAAGTTCGACCAGATGTGGCTGTCGGCGTCGATGACGCTGTTCCTGGTCTCGCTGGTGCTGCTGGTGATCGTCGAACGGGACCAGCGCAAGTGCCTGGCGGCCGTCGAGGCGGCCGAAGACGGCAAGGCGCCCGAGGTGACCGCGCAGGTCGCGCGGATCTCCTCCCTGTCCGGGATCATCGTGCTGCTCTGGATCATCGTGCTGATCCTGATGGTCTGGCACTGACCCGCTACTTGGCGCGGGCGGCGATCCAGCTCATCATCTTGGCGTAGGCCTTCTTGTTGTGGGCCAGCAGCGTGGTGCCGTGGTAGGCGCCCGGCACCGTCGCGATCTGCACGGGGACCCCGGCCTTGCGCAGGTCGTCGCGGAGGGCGACGCTGTGGTCGGCGCCCACGAAGTCCTTCGCCGAGTGGAAGATCAGCATCGGGGCGTCGCCCTTGCCCGCGTGCTCGGCGGGGGTGGCGTCGGTGAGCTGCGGCCAGCAGACCGGGTCGTGCCAGACGGGCGTGCAGCCCAGCAGCTGGACCACCGACATCCGCAGCCGCTGCGTGTACCGGTCGGCGTCGCTCTTGCCGCCCTGCAGGTAGCCGATCAGCGGGTCGGTGACGGGCGACAGCGCCACCACGGCCCTGACCCGCTTGCCCGCCTGCCCGTACGTGCCGACCATGGTCGCGAGCTGGCCGCCCGCCGAAGTCCCCACCACGATGATCCGCTTGGCGTTGACGCCGAGCTTCTTGGCGTTGCGGTGGATGTAGGTGACGGCCGCCTCGGAGTCGTCGCGCTGCGCGGGCCACGGCTCCTGCTGGCTCAGCCGGTAACCGGCCGAGAACACCACATAGCCGCGGCGCGCGAAGTCCTGCGCGAGGCCCTTGTTGTCGCGGTAGCTGCCGCCCCACCAGTACCCGCCGTGGATCAGCAGGATGGCGGGGCGCTTCTTGCCCGTCGCCCTGGTCTGGTAGACCGCGATCTTCTGCTCGGCGGCCTTGCCGAACGCGACGGTCTTCAGCAGGACCTTCTTCTTTGCCGCCGCCTCCGCGGGGACGGCCGAGAAGCCGAGCAAGCACACCAAACCGACCGACAGGGCCAAGATCGACCGAAGCACGCGCATGGGGCAGCAGCCTAGTGGTAAACCGTCAGTCAAGTGCGGCTTCCAGATCGGCGATGAGGTCGTTCACGTCCTCGATGCCCACCGACAGCCGGACCAGATCGGCCGGGACCTCCAGCGGCGAGCCCGCGGCGGACGCGTGCGTCATCCGGCCGGGGTGCTCGATCAGCGATTCGACGCCGCCCAGCGACTCGCCGAGCGTGAACAGGGTCGTCGACTCGCAGACCCGTACGGCCTCCTCCTCCGACCCCATCCGGAAGGAGACCATCCCGCCGAACCGCTTCATCTGCTTGGCGGCGACCTCGTGGTTGGGGTGGTCGGGCAGGCCCGGGTAGAGCACCTTGGCGACCTTCGGGTTCCTGGTCAGCAGGTCGGCGATCTTCTCGGCGTTGTCGCAGTGCCGGTCCATCCGGACGCCGAGGGTCTTGATCCCGCGCAGGGTGAGGAAGGAGTCGAACGGCCCGGCGACGGCGCCCATCGCGTTCTGGTGGTAGGCGAGCCGCTCCCCCAGTTCCGCGTCGGCCGCGACGAGCGCGCCGCCGACGACGTCGGAGTGGCCGCCCATGTACTTGGTCGTGGAGTGCACCACGATGTCGGCGCCGAGCGCGATCGGCTGCTGCAGGTACGCCGACGCGAACGTGTTGTCGACGATCAGCTTCGCGCCGGCCGCCTGCGCGACCTGCGCGATGGCCGCGATGTCGGCGATGTTCAGCAGCGGGTTGGTCGGGGTCTCCACCCAGATCGCGACGGTCTCGGGCCGGATCGCCGCCCGGACGGCCGCGACGTCCTGCAGTGCCACCGGCGTGTAGGACACGCCCCACTCCTCGTACACCCGGGCGAACAGCCGGTAGGTGCCGCCGTAGGCGTCGTCGGGGATGACGACGTGCGAGCCGGGCCGGCACAGCGTCCTCAGGACGGTGTCCTCGGCCGCGAGCCCCGAGGCGAACGCCAGCCCCCTGGCACCCCCTTCGACGGCCGCCAGGCACTCTTCCAGCGCCGTCCGCGTCGGGTTCCCCGACCGGCTGTACTCATACCCGCCCCGCAGCCCCCCGATCCCGTCCTGCTTGTAAGTAGACACCGCATAAATCGGCGGCACGACCGCCCCCGTGCTCGGATCCGGCTCCTGTCCGGCGTGGATCGCAAGCGTCTCGAACCCCAGATTCCTCATCCCCCCAGGCTACGCGCCCGGCATCCGCCCCACGGCGTGGACGCACGAGCGCCCCCGCCGCGAAGCCCCGCCGGTTCGCCTCTAAGTAGCGGCCAGGAACTAAGTAGCGGCCAGGAACGCCAGCACGTCCTGGCGGGTGAGAAGGCCGGTGGGCTTGCCGTCATCGAGGACGACGAGCGCCCCCGCCTTCTCCATCTCCCCCACCGCCCGGGACACCGGCTCACCCGCGCCGATCATCGGAAGCGGAGGCGACATGTGGGCCGACAGCTCGTCGGCGAGGGTGGCGCGGCCCTTGACCAGCGCGTCGAGGAGCTCGCGTTCACCGATGGAGCCGACGACCTCGGCTGCCATGACGGGCGGCTCCTCCTTCATGACGGGGAGCTGGGAGACCTCGAACTCGCGCATCATCTCGATGGCCTGGCCGACGGTCTCGTGCGGGTGCGCGTGGACGAACTCGGGAAGCTGGCCGCCCTTGCGGGCCAGGACGTCCGCGACCTTCGCCTCGTCGGTGGCCGTGGACAGGAACCCGTAGTCCCTCATCCACTCGTCGTTGAAGATTTTTGAGAGGTAGCCGCGGCCGCCGTCGGGGAGGAGGACGACGATGACGGAGTCGGGGGCGGCTTGTTCGGCTACGCGGAGGGCGGCGACTACGGCCATGCCGCAGGAGCCGCCTACCAGGAGGCCCTCCTCGCGGGCGAGCCTGCGGGTCATCGCGAAGGAGTCCTTGTCGGAGACCGCGATGATCTCGTCGCAGATGCCGCGGTCGTAGGTCTCGGGCCAGATGTCCTCGCCGACACCCTCCACCAGGTACGGACGGCCGGTGCCGCCGGAGTAGACCGAGCCCTCCGGGTCCGCGCCGATGATCTTCACTCGGCCGTCGCTGACCTCCTTGAGGTAGCGGCCGGTGCCCGAGATCGTGCCGCCCGTGCCCACCCCCGCGACGAAGTGTGTGATCTTCCCCTCGGTCTGCTCCCAGATCTCCGGGCCGGTGGTTTCGTAGTGGGAGCGGGGGTTGGCCTCGTTGGCGTACTGGTCGGGCTTCCAAGCGCCGGGGATCTCCCTGGCGAGCCGGTCGGAGACCGAGTAGTAGGAGTCGGGGTGTTCAGGGGAGACCGCGGTCGGGCAGACCACGACCTCGGCACCGTAGGCTCGCATGACGTTCACCTTGTCGGCCGCCACCTTGTCGGGCACGACGAAAACGCACTTGTAGCCGCGCTCCTGCGCGACGATGGCCAGTCCCACCCCGGTGTTGCCGGACGTCGGCTCCACGATCGTCCCGCCGGGCCTCAGTTCCCCGGACGCCTCCGCGGCGTCGATCATCCGTACCGCGATCCGGTCCTTCACCGACCCGCCCGGGTTGAAGTACTCGACCTTGGCGATCACCTGGGCTTCGAGCCCGGTGGTGACCTTCCGCAGTCGGACGAGCGGGGTGTTACCCATCAGTGAGACCAGTGAGTCATGTACCTGCACCAGGACGTCCTTGTCTTTGTGCGCCTACGAATCGGGAATGCTGTCCGTGTTTCCACTCCGTTTCGCCCGGCGTTTCGCGGCGGTCGAGCGGATACATTCCCCAATTGACACTAACCCAGCTAGGGAGTGGTGAGCCAACAGATGATCCGGGCGTTGACAACCCGCCGCATCGTCACCGCGGCGGCTTTCGGGGGCGGCGGCCTGACCGCGTTGGGAGGGCTCACCTTCGGCCTTCTCGTGATGGAGGCGAAACTCGCCCGGAAGATCATCCTGGGGTCGGCGAGTCTGCTGCCGCCGGTCACGGACGGTGTCTATGGCGGGCATCTGCCGGGCGAGCCGATCTCGTTCGCGGTGCTCGGCGACTCGACGGCGGCCGGGATCGGCGTCACGGAGGCCGACGAGACGATGGCGGGGCTGCTGGCGGCGGGGCTGTCGGCGACGGCGGGCCGGCCGGTGCGCTTGACGAACGTCGCGGTGTCGGGTTCCCGGACGGAGATGATGCTCGCCCAGGTGCCCGGGGCTCTCGCGGCGAAGCCCGACGCCGCGGTGATCATGATCGGCGCCAATGATGTGACGGCCCGGGTGGCCGCCGCCGAGTCGGTGCGGTTTCTTGAGGAGACCGTGGTCCGGCTGCGCGAGACGGGCTGCGAGGTGATCGTCGGGACGTGCCCTGATCTGGGCTCGGTCAAACCGGTGATGCAGCCGCTGCGCTGGATCGCCCAGCGGACGTCGCGGCAGCTCGCGGCCGCGCAGACCGTGGTGGTGGTGCGCGCGGGCGGCCGGACGGTCTCGCTGGGCGACCTGCTGGGCCGTGATTTCGCCCGGGAGCCGAGGGAGTTCTTCTCCGCCGATCGTTACCATCCGTCTGCGAGAGGTTACGCTGCGGCGGCCGCCGCGGTGCTACCGTCTCTCTCAGCCGCACTCGGATTCGAGCCGGAAACCGAGGGTTTCGAACCGGAGCGCGGTGCGGGAGTTCTGCCCATCTACCTCGCGGCCGCTTCGGCCGCGGAGAAGCCCGGCACCGAGGTGACGGGCGGCGCCGGCGCACCTTTCTGGGTGCAGCTTCTGCGCCGGGGCGCCTCGCCCGCTCCGGCCGAGGTGGGCCGGTCCCCGGTCAGCCCGTAAGGCCTTCCCCCGAAGGCACCGACCCCCTGGAGCATCCCTATGCCTTCGGCCGCCCAGAAGCGACTACTCCCCGCGCTCGTTCCGGCACTGCTCGTGGCGGGCTGTTCGAGCGGTCCCGGCAAGGACAGCGCGGAGGCGGCCGTCGGCTGGGCCGACACCGGGGTCAACGTGGTCAGCAAGCCGATCACGGGGGGCGGGGTCACGGCCGTCACAGGGTTGAAGGCCGACGGTTCGCTGGAGACGGCCGTCTACGACGTCACCAACGGCAAGCGGCTGTGGGCGAAGCCCGCGACCATGGTCGGCCGGCTGAGCGGGATGGGTGTGCAGCCGCCCGCCGTCGGTGCCGGTCTGGTGGTGGCGGTCGAGCCACAGAAGACCGGCAAGTGGAACGCCACCCTGGTGGCCAGGGACGCCCGGAGCGGCGAGCAGCAGTGGACCAGGCCCGTCCATTCGACGTTCGGCCCGGTCGCCTGCGGCGCCGACATCTGCCTGTCGGAGAACACGGCCAAGAAGAACGCCCGGTTCGTCGTCCTGAGCGGCGCGTCCGGCAAGCAGCGCTGGACGGTCGCGGGGATCGCCGAGGTCGAGCACGCCGACGCCGACCGGGTCGTGGTGTTCCGGATGGCCAAGCACCCAACCCTGGAGTCCAGGGCCGCCGCGACGGGCAAGGGCCAGTGGTCGTTCCCGGTCGAGCGGGCGGTCGGCAAGGGCGTCAACCTGTCGGGCGGCTGGTCGTTCGGCCGGTCCGGCGATCTCATGCTCGGCTATGTCGCGCCTTATCAGGCCAAGAAGGGCAAGAAGCTGTCGGCGTTCGGCTTCTTCGGGCTCGATCTGGCCACCGGCAAACCCCGCTGGGCGCGGACCAGGCTGCTGCGCGTCTACCCGTCGGCCAGCCCGGCGATCTCGCTGATCACCCGGGAGACCGACGGCAAGGGCGGCTACGGCGGCTTCGCCCAGCTCGACCCGGCCACCGGCCGGACCCTCGTCGAGGTGCCCGCGGTGACCCCGCCGAAGGACTCGGCCTGGTGGCTGTCGTTCCCGTCCGACCTGTCGTCGATCGGCTTCCTCACCCGCGACCGGCCCGGCACCGCGTTCGACCTGCGCGCCGCCAAGCCCGCCGACCCCAAGAACCTGCGGACCTGGTCGTTCTGCACGGTCGATCCGGCGAAGCTGGTAATCAAGGGCCAGCCGGACGGCTTCTACCCCGTCGCCGCGCTGTGCGCCTACGATCTGGCCGCCGGCAAGCGGTCGGACAAGATCACGCCGCCGCCGTCCTGGTACACCGGTTCCGTCGACGGCTGGCGGGTCTGGCGTGACGATCGGGGCGCGCTGCACGGCGTCAGGGACTCCACCACTACCGAGCCGGGAATGTACGGCTGATCACCGCGCACCCGGAAAGCGGCCGCTGACCTGCCGCTTCATCAAGCCCACGGCGGGCGCCGCGTCTGGAGGGGGTCCGGACGTGGTGCCCGCCGTGCCTCTTTTCTAGAATCTGGTCCTAGAATGGGCCTCGAAGCTACCGGCCGGTAGGTTCGCTCGGTCCGGAGAGAGGAAAACCATGCCCGAGGCAGTCATCGTCGCAACCGCCCGGTCCCCCATCGGCCGTGCGTTCAAGGGGTCCCTGAAGGACTTCCGCGCCGACGAGCTCACCGCCCTGATGGTCCAGGCTGCCCTGGACAAGGTGCCCCAGCTCGACCCCAACAGCATCGACGACCTCCTGCTCGGCTGCGGCCTCCCCGGCGGCCGTCAGGGCTACAACATGGCGCGCGTCGTGTCCGTGCTGCTCGGCCTCGACACCGTGCCCGGCGCGACCATCACCCGGTACTGCTCGTCCTCCCTGCAGACCACCCGGATGGCGCTGCACGCGATCAAGGCCGGCGAGGCCGACGTGATCGTGTCCGCCGGTGTCGAGCACGTGTCCGGCTTCGCCTACGGCTCGTCCGACGGGATGCCCAACACCCAGAACGAGGTGTTCCAGCCGGCCGAGGCCCGCACCGCGAAGCTCTCCGAGGGCGGCCAGGACTGGACCGACCCGCGCCTGGCGGGCGAACTGCCCGACGTCTACATCGCGATGGGCCAGACCGCCGAGAACGTCGCCCGGCTCAAGGGCGTCTCCCGCCAGCGCCAGGACGAGTTCGGCGTCCGCTCGCAGAACCTCGCCGAGCAGGGCTACTCCAACGGCTTCTGGGAGAAGGACATCACCCCGGTGACCCTCCCCGACGGCACCGTCGTCGCCAAGGACGACGGCCCCCGCGCCGGCACCACCTACGAGGCCGTCTCCCAGCTGAAGCCCGTCTTCCGCCCCGACGGCACGATCACCGCCGGCAACTGCTGCCCGCTCAACGACGGCGCCGCCGCCGTGGTGATCATGTCGGACGTCAAGGCCGCCGAGCTGGGCATCACCCCGCTCGCCCGCATCGTGTCGACCGGCGTCTCCGGCCTGTCCCCCGAGATCATGGGCCTCGGCCCCGTCGAGGCCACCCGCAAGGCCCTCGCGCTCGCCGGGATGACCATCGACGACATCGACCTCGCCGAGATCAACGAGGCGTTCGCCGCGCAGGTCCTGCCGTCCGCGGACGAGCTGGGCATCCCCCTGGAGAAGCTGAACGTCAACGGCGGCGCCATCGCCGTCGGCCACCCGTTCGGCATGACGGGCGCCCGCCTCACCTCCACCCTGATCAACGGCCTCCAGTTCCACGACAAGCAGTTCGGTCTCGAGACCATGTGCGTCGGCGGCGGCCAGGGCATGGCGATGATCCTCGAGCGTCTCGCCTAGGCTCTTCTAGATCAACGATCACGTACGGCCCCTCGGTGCAACCGGGGGGCCGTAACAATTTGGTGTCTGGTTGGGGGTTGTCTTCCGACGTGACGTGTTGCACAGTCACTAGAAGTACTCGAGCCAATGGAGGCGCCGATGTCCTTTAGCCACTCACCGGAGATGCACAGCAAGCTCATCGAGCGAATCCCCCAGGTCACGGGACGTGGCCTCCCCGAGTGGTTCAGGACCATCGAGAACGGACCGTCGTTCATCCGGACGGACGAACGAGCCACCTGGCTGGCCGACGACGCCGGAATCTCCCACGGCTACGCCGTCGCCCTCGTCCACGAACACGAACTACACCGCCGCCGCTGCCGGGGCTGAGGCCCCCGCCTCCTCCTGACGTGCCCGCAGGGCGGGCGCCAGCGCCAGGAACCCCACGGCGGCCAGCACACCGCCGACGGCACAGCTCCACCACACGGCGGAGGGGCTCACTTGGGCATAGACCGTCGCTCCCGCGGTCAGGGCCGCGAACCTGGACAGCCCCCAGGTCCACTGGTAAGCACCCTGGTAGCGCCCGCGTGCGTGCGCGGGAGCGAGGTCGGCCACCATCGAGGCCGCGATCCCGCCGACCGCGGCCTCCCCCACCGACCAGACCAGGACGGTCACCGCGTAGCCGCCGGCCGAATCCGCGACCCCGGTCAGCGCCACCCCGGCGGCGATCAGCAGATTGCCCGCGAGATAGACCGGGAGCTGCGGGAACCGGGCCAGCAGCCCCGTCGCGAGCGGCTGCAGGACCACGACCGCGACGGCGTTGACCATCGCCATCGCCCCGTAGACGGCGGGCGACAGCCCGTCGTCGTGGACGGCCATCGGCAGGACGCTCTCGGTCAGCGTGTAGATGAAGAGCTGGACTCCCATCAGGATCTGCGACAGCACCATCACCCGGTCCCGCAGCACCACCCCGAAGCCGATGCCGTCGTCGGCGCCGTCTCCGGTGAGCTGGGCGGGCCGGTCGGCCGGCAGCAGCGCCAGCAGGATCCCGATGTAGAGCAGCGCGGTGCCCGCGTCCACCGCGAACAGCAGCCAGTACCCGCGCTCGGCGAGGAACCCGCCGAGCACCCCCGAGGCGGCCGTGCCCAGGTTCAGCCCCCAGCCGAACAGGGCGTAGCCCGCGCGCCGCCGCTCCGGTGCCACATGGTCGGCCATCAGCGCGTACGCCGCCGGGGTGACGACCGAGCCCGCCGCGCTGAGCAGCAGCGCGCCCAGCAGCGCGCCGGTGTCGCGGCTG
>NZ_BAAGZI010000128.1:0-14590 GCF_054778695.1 Actinocorallia lasiicapitis | reverse complement strand
CGCCCTTCGCGAGCCGGAGCCCTCCGGGGCGCGCCGGACCACGGCGCGGCCGGTCCGGCGTCCGCGGACCGAGGTCTACGCGCCGCGGACGCTGGAGCAGCATCCCCGGGTCAACGGTCTGATCATGGAGCGGCTGCTGGCGATGCCCGAGCGGTCGATCCGGGAGTCCAAGCGGATGCTCAACACCTGGCAGCTCTACGAGCGGGTGCTGTCGGGCACGAGGCCGCTGAGCCGCCCGGCCGACGCGGTGGACAGGGCCTGCCATCTGGTGATCGTCGCGGAGATAGTGACCCGCTGGCCCGCGCTCCAGCGTCTGCTGCACCGGCGCGTCGACGGCCGCAGGAGCCTGGAGCTGCTCGCCGAGGCCGCAGCGGACGACGAGCGCTGGGAACAGGCCCTCGAACTCACCGGGCTCGCCGTTCCGGCGCACGCCGTGGCGGTCAGGGGGCTGCGGCGCCTGCTCGTCGAGCACGACGGGGTCGCGGTCGCCGAGCTGGCACGTCAGGTGCTCTGACCGAGAACCTCGCGCAGGACGTCCAGCCCTTCCTGGAAGGAGGCGGGGTCGCGCAGCAGCGGGATTCGGATCTTGGTTCCGCCCGGGCCGTCGGGGCCGGGTGAATCCCAGAAGAATTGTTCCCCCGGGAGCAGCGCGAGTCCGTTCTTTTGGCAGGCGACGAGAATTCGGTCGCGGGCGTCGCCCGCGTCCAGCCATTCGACGCTCGGCTGAAAACCGTTCCACCGGCGGGTGGGCGCCAGCGACGGAACGCTTTCACGGAACGCTACGCGGTTGGTCCGGCACAGTTCCCGGGAACGCTGGACCTCGGTGGTGTCGCGGAGCAGGTAGCCGAGGCCGACGAGATCGAGTTCGGAGACGGTCAGCAGAACGTCGTCGACGATCGCGGCGAGTTCCGCGCCCATGGCCCCGGTCCCCGACAGCAGTCCGATCTTCGAGCCGAATGCGGGCAGGGTCTTGCCGGTGTCGTCGATCACGGCAGTCTCGGCGCCGACGGCCGCGGCCGCCGCGGCCACGTCCCAGCAGTGGTCGGGTGCGAGCAGCCGGAACGACAGATCCAGGACGAGCGGGACGTCCTGCGCCGCGCTCCACGCCAGCAGCAGTTCCAGGCCGTCCCGCGACATCCTGGTCCCGGTGGGGTTGTTGGGGGTGACGACGACGAGCGCGGCGAGGCCGAGGGCGGTGAGCCGGTCCAGATCGGGTTCGGGCATCAGCACGTCCTCGGAGACGGGAGTCAGGCTGAGGCCGGTGCGACGGAACAGGGCCGGGATGTTGTCGAACGTCGGAGTGATCATTCCGACCCGGCCCGGCCGGCCGCGGAGATGCTTGGCCGCGATGTCCAGCGCGATCGAGGCGGAGTAGACGGGGTGGGCGGGCCACGGGGAGGACGTCCACTGGGCGAACGCGTCGAGGAAGTCCTGCTGGAGCCGCACCTCGTCGGGCCGGCCCGAGCCGAGGTGGGTCTCGATCGCCGCGGCCAGCCGGGTCAATGAGGCGGGGGCGAGGGAATGGCGTGCGTGCGCGTCGGCGAAATTGATGAATTCGATTTCCAGTGCGCGGCGCTCTCGATGCGTTAGGGAATTGTTCGGCATGTAAAAATGTTAACCGTCGGCCTCTGTGAAAAGCGAGGGTCGGCTAATTCGTTCGGTGCCGTTGTCCGCTTATGGTCTTGGCCGTGGCGTCGCGGCGGCGGCGCCACGGGCTCGGAGTGGCCGGGCTCTGTAGGGAAGTGGCGGTGGGTTTGCTGTTGGGGTCGTAGGGTTTGTCGGCGTGATGGTGGAGATGGAACGGCGGGGCGGGCCTTCGGGTGAGGGGGCTCGGGGGGAGCGGCGGCGGTTGCGGCGGCGGGTGCCGTTGGTGGCCGGGGTGCTGGCGTTGCTGCTGGGGGTCCACGACGTCGTTTCGGGGATCCTGCCGGAGTGGAAGACACGGTGGATGGAGGTCTCCGAGTTCGTGCCGGGGGCCGTCACCAACGTGGCCAGGACCGGGACGGTGCTCGCCGGAATCCTGCTGCTGATGCTGTCGCACGCGCTGCGGCGGCGGAAGAAACGAGCCTGGCAGGCGGCCGTGGTGCTGCTGGCCGCCAGCGTGGTGCTGCATCTGGTGCGGAACCTGCTGCTCGGCGAAGCCGTGGTGGCGGCCGTGCTGCTCGGGCTGCTCATCTCCACCCGGCGCGAGTTCTACGCCGAAGGAGACCCGCGGACCCGATGGCGGGCCGTGTACGTCGGCGCGGTGCTGTCGGCGGTCAGTTTCGGCGTCGGGCTGCTGTTCCTGCTGCTGAACCGGCGGGAGCTGGTGCGCGGATACGGGCTGGGGGAGCGGTGCTGGAGCGTCCTGCTCGGGCTGTTCGGGGCGGGCGGGCCCGTCGAGTTCACGACCGGGCGGCGCGAAGACCTGTTCAGCCTGCTGATGGGCGGGCTCGGGCTGTTCGTCGCGTTCACCGTCGGCTACCTGTTCCTGCGGCCCGCCGAACCGCTGCTGGCCCTGTCGGACGAGGACGAGCAGAAGATCCGCTGCCTGCTGGCGAAACAGGGCCATCGGGATTCCCTCGGCTATTTCTCGCTTCGGCGGGACAAGAGCGTCATCTGGTCGCCGACGGGTAAGGCGTGCATCACCTACCGGGTGGTCTCGGGCGTGATGCTGGCCGGCGGCGACCCCCTCGGCGACCCGGAGGCCTGGCCGGGCGCGATCCAGGAGTTCATGCGGGAGGCCGACCGGCACGCCTGGGTGCCCGCGGTGATGGGCTGCGGCGAGCTCGGCGCCGAGGTCTGGGTGCGGGAAGGCGGCCTGGACGCCCTGGAGATCGGCGACGAGGCGTTCATCGACGTCCCCGGGTTCAGCCTGGAGGGGCGCGCCATGCGGAACGTCCGCCAGATGGTGAACCGGGTGTCGCGCCAGGGCTACACCGTCGAGCTCAAACGCGAGAAGGACTTCACCCAGGCGGAGCTGGACGCCCTCTGGGAGCAGGCCGCGGCCTGGCGGGGCACCGACACCGAGCGGGGCTTCTCGATGGCCCTGGGCCGGGTCGGCGAGCCCGGCGACGAGGAGTGCGTGATCGCCACCGCCCACCACGACGGCGAACTGCACGCCTTCCTCCATTTCGTCCCCTGGGGCCCGGACGGCCTGTCCCTCGATCTGATGCGCCGCGACCGCGCCGCCCAGCCAGGGCTCAACGACTTCATGATCGCCGAGGCGATCCGGCTCTCCGGCGAGCTCGGCATCAAGCGGATCTCACTGAACTTCGCGGTGTTCCGGGCCGTGTTCGAACGCGGCGAGCGGGTCGGCGCGGGGCCCGTGCTGCGGGCCTGGCGGGGGCTGCTGCTGTTCCTGTCCCGCTGGTTCCAGCTCGAGTCGCTGTATAAGTTCAACGCGAAGTTCCAGCCGGTCTGGCAGCCGCGGTTCTTCGTCTACCCGTCGCTGAACGACGCCCCGCGGATCGCGCTGGCCGCGCTGGAGGCCGAGGCGTTCATCGTCTGGCCGCGGCTGCACCTGCCCGGCGTGGTCCGGCCGGGCAAGCGTCCCGCCCAGGGCGTCCCGGGGCCGCGCGGGTGCGGCTGACCCGGGCCGGGAACTGTCGGACGCAGGGCTTAGGCTGGTGACCATGAGTGGTCTCACGGTTCCCGGCCTGCCGAATCCCGGGCGTTGCCTGGTGATGGGCGTGGTGAACGTGACCCCGGACTCCTTCTCCGACGGCGGCGAGTGGTTCGATCCGGAGCAGGCCGTCAAGCACGGTCTCGAACTGTTCCACGACGGCGCCGACCTGGTCGACGTCGGCGGCGAGTCGACCAGGCCGGGCGCCCAGCGGGTGTCGCTGGACGAGGAGCTCCGCCGGGTCGTACCGGTGATCACGGCGCTGACGGCCGAGGGCGTCCCGGTCAGCGTCGACACGATGCGCGCCGAGGTCGCCGAGGCGGCCGTCGCCGCCGGGGCCCGGCTGGTCAACGACGTCAGCGGCGGCCTCGCCGACCCGGACATGCCGCAGGTGGTGGCACGTGCCAAAGTGCCGTACGTGGTGATGCACTGGCGGGGCCACAGCCACGACATGCAGACCAGGGCGGTCTACACCGACGTCGTCGCCGAGGTACGCGAGGAGCTGAACCGGCGGGTCGAAGCGGTGATCGCGCAGGGCGTTCCGCCCGAAATGATCGTCCTGGATCCCGGTCTGGGCTTCGCGAAGCAGGGCGAGCACAACTGGGAACTCCTCGCCCATCTGTCCGAGTACGCCTATCCGGTGCTGGTCGGGGCGTCGCGCAAGCGGTTCCTCGGCAAACTGCTCGCCGACGAGGACGGCACGCCGCGGCCGTTCGCGCAGTCCGATGACGCCACCCTCGCGGTGACGGCGCTGGCCGCCGCCGCGGGCGCCTGGTGCGTGCGCGTCCACACCGTTCGCCCCAACGCGGACGCGGTCAGGGTGGCGGCAGCGGTAAGGTCCGCGCGTGGCTGATCCTGAAATCGTCGCGGTCGAGGCCGCCAACGCCCGCTTCTACAGCGCCTTCGAGACCGGTGATCTCGACCTGATGCACACGGTGTGGGCGGACGGCGACTACGCCGAGGGCGTCACCTGTGTGCACCCGGGTTGGCCGATGCTGAAGGGCCGGGACGAGGTCCTGCGCTCCTGGGCGTTGATCATGGCCAACACCCCCTATATCCAGTTCGTCCTGACCGAGGTGCGCACCGAGATCCGAGCGGATTTCGCGTTCCTCACCTGCGAGGAGAACATCCTCACCGCCGACGAGTCCGACAACGGATTCCTCGCCGGGGGAAGCGTCGTGTCCAGCAAAGTGTTCGTGAAGGAAGAGGGCGAATGGCGGCTCTGGGTCCACCACGGGTCGCCCGTCCTGGGGGAAGTGGAGGACGATGACGGACAGGATTGAACTGCGCGGGCTACGGGCGAGGGGATTCCACGGAGTCCTGCCGGCCGAGCGCGAGCTCGGCCAGGAGTTCGTCGTCGACGTCGCGCTGGGGCTGGATTTGCGGCCCGCGGCGGAGAAGGATGATGTCTCCCTGACCGTCCACTACGGCGAACTGGCCACGGCTCTGGTCGGCATCGTGACGGGCGAGCCCGTCGACCTGATCGAGACCCTCGCCGAGCGGCTCGCGGCCCAGTGCCTGGCCGACCCCCGGGTCGTCGAGGCGCAGGTCACCGTGCACAAGCCGGCCGCGCCCATCCCGCACCCGTTCACCGACGTCGCTGTCACGATCTTCAGGAGCCGTGCATGACCGCAGCCGACCGGACCCTCACCGGCGGGCACATGCTCGTCCAGCACAAGGTGGTGCTGTCGCTCGGCAGCAACCTCGGCGACCGGATCGAGAACCTCCAGGAGGCGATCGACGCCCTGTTCGACGCCCCCGGCCTGACGCTGGTCTCGCTCTCGCCCGTCTATGAGACGGCGCCGTGGGGCGGGGTCGAGCAGGACGACTTCCTCAACGTCGTGATCGTCGGCGTCACCCGGCTGACGCCGGAGACCCTGCTCGACCGGGTGCTGTCCATCGAGGAGTCGATGCGCCGCGAACGGGTGATCCGCTGGGGCCCGCGGACCCTCGACATCGACATCGTCCAGTTCGGTGAGATCGTCTCCGCGGATCCCGATCTGACGCTGCCGCACCCGCGTGCCCACGAACGGGCGTTCGTGCTGGTGCCGTGGGCCGCGATCGACCCCGACGGGGTGCTGCCGGGCCGTGGCCGTGTCGCCGATCTGGCGGACGCGCTGGGCTCCGAAGGCGTCACCCTGCGGACCGATCTGATCCTCCAGCGTCCGGCGTAAGCGCTTGAAGACTTCCCGCGCCTCCGTCCTGTTCTGCCTCGTGGCAGTGCCCGCGCTGCTGGTGTGGGTGCTGCTGCGCGTCGCCTATCCGGAGCTGCCGCCGCTGCCGTGGACTGCCGTCCCCACCTTCCTGCTGCTCGCCCTCGGCGAGATCGTCTACGGCATCGGCCTGCGCAACCGCATCCACCACAAGGAACCGGCGGAGAAGGCCAGACCGGTCGACCCGCTGGTGGTCGCCCGGATGGCGGTGCTCGGCAAGGCCAGCGCCCACGCCGCCGCCGCGCTCACCGGCATCTTCTTCGGGTTCGTCCTGTTCCTCCTGGACGATCTGTCGAAGCCCACACCCCGCCACGACTTCACCGTCAGCATCTCCTCGGCGTTCGCCGCCCTCATCCTGATGGGCGCCGGCCTCTACCTGGAATGGTGCTGCCGCATCCCCAAGGCCCCCGACGATGCCGACCGCCGCTGAATTATTTGTCGACGTCTCCGACGACGAAGAACATGCTGCCGAGGATGGCTACCATGTCGGCTAGTAGTTGGCCTTGCAGCATTTCGGGGAGGGCCTGGATGTTGTTGAAAGAGGCGCTGCGGAGTTTGAGGCGCCAGGGGGTTTTCTCGCCGCGGCTGACGAGGTAGTAGCCGTTGAGGCCCAAAGGGTTCTCGGTCCAGGTGTAGGTGTGGCCTACGGGGATCTTGAGGATTTTGGGGAGGCGCTGGTTGATCGGGCCCGGGGGGAGTTCGGCCAGGACGTCCAGGCAGGCGTCGGCCAGGTCGAGGGAGGCGTGGACCTGGTCGTGCAGGACCTCGAAACGGGCCAGGCAGTCGCCCTCCGTCCGGGTGATCACCGGGACGGTCAGATCGCCGTAGGCGAGGTACGGCTCGTCGCGGCGGAGATCGAAGTCGACGCCGCTGGCGCGGGCGATCGGGCCGCTGACGCCGTACTGGTGGATCTGCTCGCTCGTCAGGACGCCCACACCGCGCGTCCTGGCCCGGAAGATCTCATTGCCCATGATCAGTTCGGTGATGTCGGGCATCCGCGAGCGGACCAGGGCGATCGCGGCGCGCGTCCGCTCCATCCAGCCGAGCGGCAGGTCCTCCTTGAGGCCGCCGACCCGGTTGAACATGTAGTGCATCCGGCCGCCGCTCGCCTCCTCCATCACCCGCTGCAGCTCCTCGCGCTCCCGGAACGCGTAGAAGATCGGAGTGATCGCACCGATCTCCAGCGGGTAGGAGCCGAGGAACATGAGATGGTTCAGCACCCGGTTCAGCTCGGCGAGCAGCGTGCGGGTCCACACGGCCCGGACGGGCACCTCCATGCCCAGCATCCGCTCCGCCGCCAGCACCACGCCCAGCTCGCTGGAGAACGCCGAAAGCCAGTCGTGCCGGTTCGCGAGCACGATGATCTGCCGCAGGTCACGGACCTCGAACAGCTTCTCCGCGCCGCGGTGCATGTACCCGATGATCGGCTCGGCGTGCTCGATCCGCTCGCCGTCCAGCCGCAACCGCAGCCGCAGCACCCCATGGGTGGACGGATGCTGGGGACCGATGTTGAGGACCATGTCCTCGGTGGCGATCTCCTTCGCCCCTGCGCCGATCCCGAACGTTCGCACCGTGCTCATGCCCGTCATCGTCGCAGACTCCTTCCCGGACGTGCGCGGCGGCAGTGCACATTCCGGGCCGGTTTCCGGTTGACTGGACGACGATGAACGAGGTCCCGATGAACCAGGCCCCGCACCAGCCGCAGATGCTGCCGCCGCAGCCGTACCGGCAGCGCACCCGCGAGGAGGCTTTCACGCCGCCCGACGGGGCGCACTGGTGGCGGGTTTCGGCACGCTACAAGTGGTATCGGCGGACCATCGCGTTCGCGATCGCGATCACGGTGGGGCCGCTCGGCGCGCTGCTCGTCGGCCGGACGGGCGGGGCGCTGGCCACGCTGAGCTGGACGGCGGCGTCGCTGCTGGCGTTCGGGCTGGCGTGGATCGTCGCGGAGCTCAGCTACCGGGCGTGGGGTTTCCTGGAACGCGAAGAGGATCTGGTGATCACGTCGGGGGTGTTCGTGCGCCGACTGGTGATCGTCCCTTATGGGCGGATGCAGTTCGTGGACGTCACGTCGGGCCCTCTGGAGCAGGCGTTCGGGCTGGCGACGACACGGTTGCACACGGCGTCGGCGACGACCGACGCGCATGTGCCGGGGCTGCCCGTCGCGGTCGCCGACGAGCTGCGCGACCGGCTCGCCAACCGCGGCGACCGGGGGACGGGGCTGTGAACCCCTACGCCTACCGGCAGGGCCCGCCGCCGAACCCCTACCTCCACCAGCACAACCCGTGGCTCCAGACGGGCGTGCACCGGCTGCACTGGGCGACGGCGCCGCTGCGTTCCCTGAACATCGTCGTCATCTATTTCGTGCTGTTCGGGTTCTCGCTGCTGCTGACCCGCGACTCCGAAGACCTGCTGGTGGTGACTCCCGGCACGATCGTGGTGTTCCTGTTCATCTCCGCGCCGGTCGTGCTGATCGCGGTCGGGGTGGGGTTGTGGACGTGGTGGGCGGTCCGGTTCTGGCTGGACGGCGACGATCTCGTGGTCGATTCGGGGATCGCGAGCAGCCGGATCCGGCGGATCCCGCTCTCCCGGATGCAGGGCGTCGACGTGGTACGTCCGCTGGTCGGCAGGTTCCTGGGGCTGGCGGAGGTCAGGCTGGAGCTGGCGGGCGGCACGTCCGCGGAGATCACGCTGCGTTATCTGAGCAACCGGCGCGCCCAGCAGTTGCGGGCCGAGCTGCTGGCCTTGGCGGCGGGCCTGCCGGGGCAGACTCCGGAGGCGCCCGAGCGGCCGTTCTACCGGGTGCCTTTCCGGATCCTGTTCCCGTCTCTGGTGTTCAAGATTCCTGTCCTGACGGCCACACTGCTGTTCGTCGGGCTGATCATCTTCGGGATCTGGGGGGCCGAGCTGGCGGTGCTGGCGGCGGCCGTCCCGGTGCTGCTGGGGCTGCTGCGCGGCGTCGTCGCCCCGCTGATCATGTACTCGGACTTCCGGTGCGCGATCTCCCCGGACGGCCTGCGGCTCCGGTACGGCCTGTTCGAGACCCGGTTGCAGACCCTGCCGCCGGGCCGGATCCAGGCCGTCCGGATCGTGGAGCCGCTGCTGTGGCGGAGCTACGGGTGGGCGCGGGTCGAGGTGACGGTCGCCGGGTACGGCGGCGACCGCCAGGCCCTGTCGTCGACCCTGCTGCCGGCCGCGCCGCGGGAGGTCGCGTTCGCGATGGTCGCCGAGGTGTTCCCCGGGGTCGGGGTCGCCCAGATCCCGCTGACGCCGTCGAACTCCCGGTTCGACTCCTCGGCCGCCGCGGGCGCGACCCGCGACGTCTTCGTCACCCGGCGCGGCAGGTTCTGCCACACCTGGGACATCGTCGCGTTCGCGCGCGCCCAGTCCGTCCGGCTGACCTCGACCCCGCTCCAGCGGCTCCTGGGCCTGGGCACCGTCCACATCGACGTCCCCCCGGGCCCCGTCCACGTCTCGGCCATCGACCGCGACCTGTCCAACGCCCGCGACCTCCTCGACGAGACCCACACCCGCCTCGCCACCGCCCAGTCCCGCACCGGCTCCCCCGAACGCTGGGCTAGTCGAGGCGTTTGAGGACGTCGAGGACGGAGTCCGGGGTGGGGTTCTGGTGTTCGGCGACGAAGGAGCCGTCGCGGAGGAAGATGACGCGGTCGGCGTAGGAGGCGGCGACCGGGTCGTGGGTGACCATGATGATGGTCTGGCCCAGTTCCCGGACCGACGTGCGGAGGAAGGACAGGACCTCCGCGCCGGACCGGGAGTCGAGGTTGCCGGTCGGCTCGTCGGCGAAGATCACGTCGGGGCGGGCGACGAGGGCGCGGGCGCAGGCCACCCGCTGCTGCTGGCCGCCGGAGAGCGCCGACGGCAGATGGGTGAGCCGGTCGCGCAGCCCGACGATGTCGACGACGTGGTCGAACCAGTCCTGGTCGGGGTTGCGTCCCGCCAGCCGCAGCGGCAGCAGGATGTTCTGCTCGGCCGTCAGGGTCGGCAGCAGGTTGAACGCCTGGAAGACGAAACCGACCCGGTCGCGGCGCAGCAGGGTCAGAGCGCGGTCGCCGAGCGAGGTGATCTCGGAGTCGCCGAGCAGAACCGAGCCGGACGTGACGGTGTCGAGCCCCGCCAGGCAGTGCATCAAGGTCGATTTCCCGGAACCCGACGGGCCCATGATCGCGGTGAAGGCGCCCTTGGCGAACGCGACGTCCACCTCGCGGAGCGCGTGGACCAGGGCGTCGCCCTCGCCGTACACCTTGGAGACCTGACGGGCGGCGACGGCGGCGGGCGCGAGCGTGGTTGCTGTCATGCCTCCACGCTAGGGAAACCCGCCCGGCGGGGGCATCGGCCCGAAGACTGCTCCGCGATCAGCCCCGAGACGCACACCGGCGTCCACCTGAAGGCGGACGGCTCACTGCCCGGAGCGCACCAGGCCGTTCTCGTAGGCGAACACGACGGCCTGCACCCGGTCGCGCAGATTGAGCTTCATCAGGATCCGGCCCACATGGGTCTTGACGGTCGCCTCCGACACCACCAGCTCCGAGGCGATCTCCAGATTGGACATGCCCTTCGCGACCAGCAGCAGCACCTCGGACTCGCGGGGCGTCAGCTCGTCGGTCACCCCACCCGCCGCCGGCTCCCCGGACGGGAGCGTGAACGCGAACTGGTCGATCAGCCGGCGGGTCGTGGACGGCGCGACGACCGCGTCACCGCTGTGCACCACCCGGATCGCCTCGATGAGCTGGGCGGGGCCCGCGTCCTTCAGCAGGAAACCGCTGGCCCCGGCCTTGAGCGCGGCGAACGCGTACTCGTCGAGGTCGAACGTGGTCAGGATGATGACCTTCGGGCCGTTGATCAACTGGGTGGCCTCGATACCGTCCATACGCGGCATCCGGACGTCCATCAGGACCACGTCGGCCATGGTCTGCCGGAGCAGCGCGACCGCGGCCTGGCCGTCGCCCGCCTCCCCGACGACCTCGATGTCGGGCTGGGCGTCCAGGACCATCTTGAACCCGGCCCGCACCAGCTCCTGGTCGTCGACGAGCACCACCCTGATCATTTCGCTCCCCTGACCGGCAGCACGGCGGCCACCTCGAACCCGTCGCCCGGCACCGGCCCCGCGCTCACCTGGCCGCCGTACATGGCGACCCGCTCCCGCATCCCGGCCAGCCCGTGGCCCATCCCGTCACTGGCCGCGGCCGCGCCCCGCCCGTCATCGGCGACGCGCACCTCGATCCGGTCGTCACGGTAGCCGACGAAGATCCGTGCGGTGGCCGCCGGGCCGCCGTGTTTCAGCACGTTGGTCAGCGCCTCCTGGACGATCCGGTAGACCGTGAGCTGCAGGCCCGTCGGCAGGCCGTCCGGGGCGCCCTCGCTGGTGAACTCGACGGGCAGGCCCGCGGACCTGGTCTGGTCGATCAGCTCGCCGAGCTGGTCGATGCCGGGCTGCGGCGCGTACGGGCCCTTCGCGTCGCCGTCGCGGAGCACGCCGAGCAGCAGCCGCATCTCCTTCAGCGCCGTGCGGCCCGTCTCGGAGATCGTCTCCAGGGCCTGGCGGGCGCGCGGCGGATCCGACTCGACCATGAACGCGCCGCCGTCGGCCTGCACCACCATCACCGACACGTTGTGCGCGACGACGTCGTGCAGCTCGCGGGCGATCCGCGCCCGCTCCGCCGCCATGGCGATCTGCACCTGATTGTCGCGTTCGCGCTCCAGGCGTTCCGCCCGCTCCTCCAGACTCTGAAGGTACGCGCGGCGGGTACTGCTGTAGATCCCCAAACTCCAGACGACGCCCACGAACATCGCGATCGCCACCAGGCTCGACCGTTCGGCCTCCCAGCCGCTCCACGACGCGTAAGCGGTGTTGCCGAACTGCCCGTAGGTGGCCATCAGCGCACCCAGCACGCAGACGGCCGCGGCCGCCGCGCCCCAGCCGAACGACTTCTCCGCGACGACCGTGTACATCGCGAACAGCACCGCCACATCGGCGAACATCAGGACGTCGTTGCGGCCGATGACGAAACCGGCGGACCACTGGGCGAAGCAGACCAGCGCGATGAACGCGAACACCGTCAGCGGCCAGCGGCGCCGCCAGATCAGCGGCACGACCAGCAGCGTGTTCAGCACGAGCAGCCCGAGCCCGATGGTCACGCTGTAGCCGGTGCCCTGCCTGATCGCGTCGAGGAAGCTGAGGAAGCCCAGCGGCAGCACCAGGATGAGGTCCGCGACCAGCCGGTGCTCGCGGAGCCAGTGCGCCGTCGCCTTGATCATGCCTCCAGGTTACGTAGCGTCAGAGACAGATCACGTCGGCCTGAGGTCGGAGCCGGTGTGCCACCCTGGTCTGATGCTGCCTGGTCCGATGCTGCCTGGTCCCCTGAGCTGGCGGGAGGCCGCCACCCACGCCCTGTACGGCCCCGACGGCTTCTACCGGCGCGAACGCCCCGCCGACCATTTCCGCACCTCGGTGCACGTGTCGCCGCTGTTCGCCGAGGCGTTCGCCGCGCTCCTGCTGGCCGTCGACGAAGATCTCGGCCACCCGGCCCGGCTCGACGTCGTCGACATGGGCGCGGGCTGCGGCTCCCTGCTCCGCGGTGTCCTGGCCCTCCTCCCGCCGGACGTCCGCTCCCGGACCAACGCCGTAGCCGTCGAGGTCGCCCCCCGCCCGCCCGAACCCGGCCTCACCTGGGCCACCGAGCCCCCCACCCGGATCACCGGCCTGATCATGGCCAACGAATGGCTCGACAACGTCCCCGTCGACATCGCCGAGCTCACCCCCGACGGCCCCCGCCTCCTCCTCGTCACCCCCGACGGCACCGAATCCCCCGGCCCACCCCTCCCCCCCGAAGACCTCACCTGGCTCACCACCTGGTGGCCCCTCCCGCACCTTGAGCACGACCGGTCGCCGGAGGAACAGACCGCCGGGCGACGGGCGGGGCTCGGCTGGGCAGCGGAGGGGTGGGCCGATGGGCGACGGCCGGAGTCCGCCCGGGCAGGGGATGAGCGGCGGGCGGAGCTCGGCTGGGCAGCGGAGGGGTGGGCCGATGGGCTAGCGCCGGGCGGGGAGATCGGCGGGCTGGACGGGGGGCGGTGGAGGGCGGAGATCGGGCGGAGTCGGGGGGAGGCTTGGGCGGAGGTGGTGGGGAGGTTGGACAGCGGGATCGCGGTGGCGGTGGATTATGCGCATTCGCTGGGGGATCGGCGGGTGACGTTGATGGGGTACCGGGACGGGCGGGCGGTGGCGGCGGTGCCGGACGGGTCGTGTGATCTGACCTGTCATGTGGCGTTGGACGCGTGTGCGGTGCCGGGGCTGGAGACGATCCTCACCACGCAGCGGGTGGCGTTGCGGGCTTTCGGGGTCAGTGCGGAGCGGCCGCCACGGGAGCTCGCGCTGACCGATCCGGTGGGGTATGTCCGGGCGCTGTCGCGGGCGGGGGAGGCGGCTGAGCTGGCCGATCCGGCGGGGCTCGGGGCGTTCGGCTGGCTGATACAGGCGAAGGGGAACGTAAGCCTCAAGTCGTACGGGGAAGCCGTCTCGCGGGCGATGCCCTGAAAGCCGCGCCTTCCTACCTTTGACGCCATGCTCTCGACCACTCTCGCCGGGCTGAAGGCGCACAGCCTTCGCCTCCTGCTCACCTCGCTGGCCATCATGCTGGGCGTCGGCTTCATCGTCGGGACCTTCGTCCTGACCGACATGATGGAGTCCGGCTACGACCGGAAGTTCGCGGCGTCCGCCGGCCAGCTCGACGTCGTCGTCCGCGGCGATCTGCGGCCGAAGGACCTGGCCGCGATCCGGGCGCTACCCGGAGTCGAGCAGGCGGCGGGAACCGTCCGAGGCCCGGTCGGCCTGCTGGAACGCAACGGCGACAAGTACGGCGACGGCCAGCCGCCGCTCGCCGTCTCCCTGGAGCAGGGCCGGCTGGCCCGGTTCCAGCTGACCGAGGGAACCGCCCCCGGCCCCGGCGAGGTCGCGCTCGACCAGCACGTCGCCGCCAACACCGGTTTCCGGGTCGGCGACACCGTCACCGTGGTCGACGCCGCCAAACGGCAGGTGCACCTCAAGGTCACCGGCCTCGCCGACTTCGGGCTCGACGTGGCGCTCGGCTTCCGCGGCGGCCTCGGCCTGGACGTCGCGACGGCCACCGCCCTGACCGGCGAGAAGGGCTTCGTCGAGATCGACGTCGTGGGCTCCGTGACGACCGCGGCCGTCTCCGCAGCCGTCCCGCACGGCGACGTGCTGACGGGCGCGAAGCTCTCCCAGGAGCTGTCCGATCAGAACGGCGCCGACATCAGGATGATCAGGACGGGGCTGCTCGCGTTCGGGCTGGTCGCGCTGCTCGTCTCCGGGCTGGTCATCTACAACACGTTCGCGATCATCATCACGCAGCGGCTGCGGGAGTTCGCGCTGCTGCGCTGTGTCGGCGCGACCCGCAGGCAGATCTTCCTGAGCGTCCTGCTGGAATCGCTGGCCGTCGGGATCATCGGCTCGGTGGTCGGGATCGCGGTCGGGCTCGGCCTGGGCGCGGGCGCGCTGCGGCTGTTCAACGCCTTCGGGGCGGACCTGCCGGTCGGCTCGGTGCGCCTCGCGCCGGTGACGGTGCTGCTGGCACTGACCGTCGGGATCTTCGTGACGGTCGTTTCGGCGATCCTCCCGGCCCGCTCGGCCACCCGGATCGCCCCCGTCCGCGCGCTCGGCGACCAGCACGAGCCCGGCACGGCCCGCTTCAAGCTGGGCGCGCTCCGCTGGACGGCCGTCACGCTGCTCGGG
>NZ_BAAGZI010000127.1:0-14592 GCF_054778695.1 Actinocorallia lasiicapitis | reverse complement strand
CGCGCCGACCCGGGCGTGCGGCGCACCGGCGACGGCGGCGTGCAGGGCGGAGACGCGACGCTCCCAGCCGTCCGCGGTGCCGTCGCCGAACCGGATCTGGGGGCCTCGCAGCGGCTCGCCGATGCCGCCCGTCAGATAGCAGGCGTCGAGCAGGGTGATCCGGAGGCCGGCTTCGCGGGCGGCGGCGATCAGCGCCTCGCCCATCGCGTTGGGGTCGGGGTAGGGGGTGCCGTCGGGCCGGTGGTGCAGGTAGTGGAACTCCCCGACGCACGCGATCCCCGCCAGCGCCATCTCCCCGTAGACGGCGCGGGCCAGCGTGAAGTAGGAGTCGGGCGTCAGCCGGGCGGCGACCTTGTACATCTGTTCGCGCCACGTCCAGAAGGTGCCCTCGCCGGTCTGGGTGCGGCCGCGCAGCGCCCGGTGGAAGGCGTGCGAGTGGGCGTTGGCCAGCCCGGGCAGGGTGAGTCCTGGCAGCTGGACGGCGTCGGGCGGGGCGGGCACGCCGCGCGTGACGGCCGTGAACCGCTCCCCTTCGGCCTCGAGGAGGACGTCGTGCGCCACGCCGTCCCCGAGCCAGGCCAGCTCGGCGAACCACCGCATACCCATCTGTCTACTCCCCAGCGTCCGGTCCGGCCAGGTCCTGGAGCACGTCCGCGAGCGCGACGACCCCGGCCAGGCAGTCGAGCGTCTCCGCGTGTTCCTGGGGCGCGTGGGAGATGCCGGTGGGGTTCCGGACGAACAGCATCGCGGTCGGCAGGTGCGCCGAGAGGATGCCCGCGTCGTGGCCCGCGCCGGTCGGCAGGACGGGCGCCCCGCCGAGCACGTCCGCGATCCGGTCGCGGAGCCCGGTGTTGAAGTCGATGACGCCGGTGTAGGACTCCTCGCTGATCCCGAACTCGACCCCGTGGTCGTGGCAGGCCGCCTGCGCGTACCGGTGCACGTCGGCGACGGTCTCGTTGACGGCTTCGTCACGCGGCCCCCGCGCGTCCAGCCACGCCGTCACCCGGGAGGCGATCACGTTGACGCCGCCGGGTTCGACCTCGACCTTCCCGACGGTGGCCCTGGTCTCGTGCCGTTCGGCGGCCTCCCGCGCCGCGAGGACGGCGTGGGCGAACGGCAGCATCGGGTCGTGCCGGTCCGCCAGCCGGGTCGTCCCGGCGTGGTCGCCGCGGCCGTGGAAGTCGAGCCGCCACCGGCCGTGCGGCCAGATCGCCGAAGCGACCCCGACGGGCACGTCCAGGGCCCGTCCCTGCTCCACGTGCAGCTCGACGTAGCAGCCGATCCGTTCCAGCAGTTCTTCCTGGCGTCCCATCCGCTCGGGGTCGAGGCCGTTGGCGCGGGCCGCCTCGGCGACGCTCACCCCGTCCCGGTCGGTCAGCCCGAGCGCCCGCTCAAGGGGGATCTCCCCGCTCAGCAGCCGGGAGCCGAGGCAGGCGACCCCGAATCTGGCGCCTTCCTCCTCGACGAACGCCGAGATCCCGATCGGCCGCACCGGCACGAACCCGCGCTCCCGCAGCTCGTCGACGGCCGCGAACGCCGAGACGATCCCGAGGGGCCCGTCGAACGCGCCGCCACCGGGCACCGAGTCGAAGTGGCTGCCGGTCAGCACCGCTTTCCCGGCGGCCCCGTCCGGGGTCCACCAGGCGTACAGGTTCCCGTTGCGGTCCTCCTCGACGGCCAGGCCCCGCTCGGCGGCCTGCCGCCGGAACCAGTCCCGGCATTCCAGCTCGGCGGTGTTCCAGGCGAACCGCCGGTACCCCGAGACCGCGTCCCCGCCGATCGGCAGCAACGACTCCCACATCTCAACGAACCCCATCAGAACCCTCCCAGCAGGCCCCGAGGGGCTCCGGCCACATCCACGACGCCCCGCCCCGACAGGTCAGGACATGGGGATCTGGACGTCGCGTTCGGCGGCGATCTCCTTGGCGCGGTCGTAGCCGGCGTCGACGTGCCGGATGACGCCCATGCCCGGGTCGTTGGTGAGGACGCGTTCGAGTTTCTGGGCGGCGAGCGCGGTGCCGTCCGCCACGCTCACCTGGCCGGCGTGGATGGAGCGGCCGATGCCGACGCCGCCGCCGTGGTGGATCGAGACCCACGAAGCGCCCGAAGCGGTGTTGATCATGGCGTTGAGGAGGGGCCAGTCGGCGATGGCGTCGGAGCCGTCGAGCATGGCCTCGGTCTCGCGGTAGGGCGAGGCGACGGAGCCGCAGTCGAGGTGGTCGCGGCCGATGACGATCGGCGCGGCCAGCTCCCCGGACGCCACCATGTCGTTGAACCGCAGCCCGGCCCGGTCGCGTTCGCCGTAGCCGAGCCAGCAGATCCGCGACGGCAGCCCCTGGAACTTGACCTTCTCCCCGGCCATCTTGATCCAGCGGGCGAGCTGCTCGTTCTCGGGGAACAGCTCGAGGATCGCCTTGTCGGTCTTGGCGATGTCGGACGCCTCGCCGGACAGCGCCGCCCACCGGAACGGGCCCTTGCCCTCGCAGAACAGCGGCCGGATGTAGGCGGGCACGAACCCGGGGAACGCGAACGCGCGCGTGTACCCGGCGAGCTGCGCCTCACCGCGGATCGAGTTGCCGTAGTCGAACACCTCGGCACCGGCGTCGAGGAACCCGACCATCGCCTCGACGTGCACGGCCATCGACGCGCGCGCCCGCTGCGTGAACCCGGCCGGGTCCTTGTCGCGCAGCGCCGCCATGTCGTCGAACGCCACCCCGGCGGGCAGGTAGTAGAGCGGGTCGTGCGCGGAGGTCTGGTCGGTGACGATGTCGACGGGCGCGCCGGCGGCGAGCAGTTCGGGCAGGATCTCGGCGGCGTTGCCGAGCAGCCCGATCGACAGCGGCCGGCGGGCGTCCCGCGCCTCGACGGCCAGCCGCAGCGCCTCGGCGACGTCGTCCACCCGGACGTCGCAGTAGCCGTGCTCGACCCGGCGGTCGATCCGCGACGGGTCGCACTCGACACAGATCGCGACCCCGCCGTTCATGGTGACGGCCAGGGGCTGCGCGCCGCCCATCCCGCCGAGCCCCGCGGTCAGGGTGATGGTCCCGGCGAGGGTGCCGCCGAACCGCTTGGCGGCGACGGCCGCGAAGGTCTCGTAGGTGCCCTGCAGGATCCCCTGGGTGCCGATGTAGATCCACGATCCGGCGGTCATCTGCCCGTACATCGTCAGCCCGAGCGATTCGAGCCGCCGGAACTCCTCCCAGTTGGCCCAGTCGGGCACCAGGTTGGAGTTGGCGAGGATGACGCGCGGCGCCCACTCGTGGGTCCGGAAGATCCCGACGGGCTTGCCGGACTGGACGAGCAGGGTCTCGTCGCCTTCGAGGGAGGTCAGCGACCGGACGATCGCCTCGTAGGAGGGGACGTTCCGGGCGGCCTTGCCGGTGCCGCCGTAGACGACGAGGTTCTCGGGGTGCTCGGCGACCTCGGGGTCGAGGTTGTTGTTGAGCATCCGCAGGGCGGCCTCCTGCGGCCAGCCCTTCGCGGTGAGCTGGGTGCCGCGCGCGGCGCGGATCGGCGTGTACGACATGGTGGAACTCCTCGGAAGTGCCGGGGGCCGGGGGTCGGGGATCAGGCGAGCGGGCCGGTGACGGATTCGGCGGCGGCGAGCAGGGTGCCGTCCTTGACGAGCCGGACGGCCTGCTCGATCTCGGGGGCGAGGTACCGGTCGGGTCCCGGTCCGGGGACCTGGGTGCGCAGGGCCGCCACGACGGCGGCGGTGGCGGGCGCGGGCCGCAGCGGGGCGCGCAGGTCGAGGGCGCGGGCCGCGGTCAGGAGCTCGATCGCGATCACCCGGCTGAGCCCGTCGACGGCCTTGCGGAGCTTGCGGGCCCCGTTCCAGCCGAGCGAGACGTGGTCCTCCTGCATGGCGCTGGAGGGGATGGAGTCGGCGCTGGCCGGGACGGCGAGCCGCTTCAGCTCCGCGACGATCGCGGCCTGCGTGTACTGGGCGATCATGTGCCCGGAGTCGACGCCGGGGTCGTCGGCGAGGAACGGCGGCAGCCCGTGGCTGCGGGCCTTGTCGAGCATCCGGTCGGTGCGCCGCTCGGACATCGAGGCGACGTCGGCGACGGGGATGGCCAGGAAGTCCAGCACGTAGGCGACGGGCGCGCCGTGGAAGTTGCCGTTGGACTCCACGCGTCCGTCGGGCAGCACGACCGGGTTGTCGACGGCCGAGGACAGCTCGCGTGAGGCGACCAGCGCGGCGTATCCGGCGGTGTCGCGGGCGGCGCCGTTGACCTGGGGCGCGCACCGCAGCGAGTAGGCGTCCTGGACGCGCGTGCAGTCGGCCCCCCGATGCGACTCCATGATCTTGGAGTCGGCGAGCAGGGCCCGCAGGTTGGCGGCGGACGACGCCTGTCCCGGGTGCGGCCTGAGCTCCTGGAGGTCGGCGGCGAACACCCGGTCGGTGCCGAGCAGCGCCTCGACCGACATCGCGGCGGACACGTCGGCCAGCTTGAACAGGTTCCGCAGATCCTCCAGCGCGAGGATCAGCATCCCGAGCATCCCGTCGGTGCCGTTGATGAGGGCCAGGCCCTCCTTGGCGATCAGGGTGACGGGCTCGATCCCGGCGGCGTCCAGGGCTTCGGCGGCCGTGACGAGCTCGCCGGAGCCGTCACGGACCATGCCCTCGCCCATCAGCGCGAGCGCGCAGTGGGCGAGCGGCGCGAGATCGCCCGAGCAGCCGAGCGACCCGTACTCGTGGACGATCGGGGTGATCCCGGCGTTGAGCATCGAGGCGAGGGTCAGCGCGGTGCCGGGCCGCACACCCGTCCGGCCGGTGGCGAGGGTGGACAGCCGCAGCAGCATCAGCGCCCTGACGACCTCCCGCTCCACCTCGGGGCCGCTGCCCGCGGCGTGCGAGCGGACCAGCGACACCTGGAGTTTGGCGCGGAGCGCCGGGTCGATGTGCCGGGTGGCGAGCGCGCCGAACCCGGTCGAGACCCCGTAGACGGGTGTCGGCAGCGCCGCCAGCTCGTCGATGTGGGCCCGGGACGCGGCCATCGCGGCCAGCGCCTCCTGGGTCAGCCCCACCAGCGCGCCGCCGCGCGCCACGGCCGCGACCTGCTCGAGCCCGAGCGGTCCTGTCCCTACCTCGATGAGCGGTGCGCCCGCCTCGATTCCCCCCATGTCGGTCTCCATGCCCTCCATGCAACAGCGCCACTCATGATCAGAGCACCCCCGCCGACCGGGCTTCGTCTCGGATACGAGACAATGGCCGGATGGCGCAGAACCCTCAGGGCAAGCAGGTTCCCGCGGCCGTCCGGACCCTGGCCGTGCTGCGGATCCTGGCCTCCTCCGCCGAGCCGCTGGAGGCCGCCACGATCGCCCAGCGCCTCGGCGCGCCCCGCTCCAGCACCTACCACCTGCTGAACGCCATGATCGAAGAGGGGTTCGTCGCCTACCTGCCCGACGAGCAGCGCTACGGGCTCGGGATGGCGGCGTTCGAGATCGGCTCGGCGTATCTGCGGCAGGGCCCGCTGGTCCGGCTGGCGCGCAGCGTGCTGCACCGGCTCGTCGACCAGGTCGGCGAGATCGCGCAGCTCGGGGTCCTGCACGGCGCCGACACCCTCTACCTGCTGAAGGAGCAGCCCCGCCACCACGCGACCCTCGTCACGGACGTCGGGGTGCGGCTGCCCGCCCAGCTCACCGCCAGCGGCCGCTCCATGCTCTGCCGGCTCTCCCCCGCCCAGGTCAGAGCCACCCTGCCGTGGCCGCTCGCGGAGCGCACCGGCGCGGGCCCCGCCAGCCTGTCGGAGCTGCGCCGGATCCTCCAGGCGGACGCCCGGCGCGGCTGGTCCTACGAGGACGGCCTGGTGACGGCCGGTTTCACCAGTATCGCGGCGGCGGCCTTCGACCACATCGGACGTCCGGCGGCGGCGATCGCGGTCACCTTCCGTTCCGCCGACCGTCCGGCGCAGGAGTGGCCTGTCCTGGCCGTCCAGATCCGGCGGGCGGCGGGCGAGCTGACCCGGCGGCTGAGCGGACATGATCCGAACGAGGCCGCCCCAAGCACAGAAGAGGGTTCCGGCGCTAGCCCCTGACCGCGCGATTGCCGCCTTCACCAGGGCATGTTCGTTAACAAATGAAATCTTCACTTTGTCCGCTTCAGGCAGCATAGTGGGGCCCGTGGATCGGAAGGTGGCGCAGCGCACGCTCCCCGACGAGGTGGCCCTGTCCGCCGCGGTCGGGAAGGCACGGTCCGGCGACGAGGCGTCCTTCCGGACCGTCTACCAGGATCTCCACCCCCGGCTCCTGCGCTATCTGCGGGTTCTCGTCGCCGACGACGCCGAGGACGTCGCCTCGGAGGCCTGGCTGCAGATCGTCCGCGACCTGCCCTCCTTCACCGGCGAGTACGACGCCTTCCGCGGCTGGGCCACGACCATCGCCCGCAACCGCGCCCTCGACCACGTCCGCCGACGGCAGCGCCGCCCCCAGGCCGACACCCCCCTCGACGAGCTGACCGAACGGCCCGCCCCCGAGGACACCGCCGCGTCGGCCCTGGACGGGCTCGGCACCGAGCACGCCCTCCGGCTCATCCTGAAACTCCCCCAGGATCAGGCCGAAGCCGTCCTGCTCCGGGTCCTGATCGGCCTGGACGCCAAGACCGCAGGCCAGGTGCTGGGGAAACGCGCCGGAGCGGTCAGGACGGCCGCCTATCGGGGCCTCAGAAAACTTGCTTCAGAAATCGAGTGACACTTCCCGATCCGCGGACGCTGGAAGAGATGATGAGCGCTAAAGGGATGGCCGGGAAGGACGCAGAGCAGTTGCTCCGCGGAATTCCGGCTGGCCACAGCGACCAACTCGCCGAATTGCTCGCAGCCGTCGCCGCCCCCGGCACGGCACGGGAGCTGGCCGGTGAGGAGGCCGCGGTCGCGACGTTCCGGTCGGCGCTCGGCGATCCGATCGTGGTGCTCGGGAGGAACCCATCGAAGCGCGGCTCCCTGATGGCACGCCGGCTGACGGCGCGAGCCGTGGGCGTGGCGCTGGCCGTCACGGCGGTCGGCGGGGCGGCCGCGATCGCGGCCGGCACCGCGGCCAGGCCAGGGCCTGGACCGGTGATCGTCCCCTCGATCACCCAACCGGTCGACTCGCCCACCAGGCCGCCTTCCGACCAGCCGTCCCAGGTCGCCAAGGCGCAGCCGAAGCCCAAACCGAAGCCGTCCACGCACCGCAAGGCCGCCAAGAAGAAGCCCAAGGCGCCGCCGCCGACCCTCGCGGACCTGTGCCGCAAGTTCGGCAAGAACCTCGGCGCCGAGGAGTTCGACCGGCTCGTCAACGCGGCGGGCGGCAGGCAGAACATCCTTTCCTTCTGCTCGCTGCTCCTCGTCAACAAGGCGAGCGCACCGAAAGACCACACCCCGAAAGACCATCGGCTGGACGATTGGCTGAACGGAAAGAAGAAGGAGTGGAACTCACTCTTCGATAAATGAAGACTCCGGGCATCATCGTGCGGGTTCTGCCCCCGTTCCCGCCATGCCCAGATGCCCGGAAATCCGCCGGGGTCTTCCCGCGCTCTCCGGTCCGGACGGTGCAGCGACCCCTTCTTGCGAGAGCGGCCGCCCGGTCGCGTGAGAAGCCTCGGTGGTACGCCGTGTTCGCGGGCTTTGCCCGGGCCCGCGAACACGGCGCACAAGCAGGTCCGCCAGGCCTGCCGATCTGGGGTGGTCGGCAGGCGGGCAGGACCCGGCAGGAGAAGGGGGCAGCCACACAGGCCGTCCCCTTCTCCCGTCTCTATGTAAGGTCAGTTGCCGCGCCGTCTCCGGGTGATCAGCCGGTAGCAGAGCTGGCCGAGGAAGGTCACGCTGATGGCCAGGACGGCGAACGCCATCACGGGCCGCGGCTGCTCGGCCATGCTGGTGTCGTCCTCGACGAGGAACACGTACCAGGCGAGGACCGACTGGACCAGGGTCAGCACGGTGAACGCGAGGATCATGCTGTTCCGGGAGTCCTCGCGGTGCGCGGCGACGCGCTGCTGGTGCACCCCGAACAGTTCGCGTAGCTGATTGGTGCGCTCTTCCAGCAGCGACGATTCCCGGCCCATCTGCCAGATCTCGAACGCCGCCTCGTGCACGCGGGCCCGCGCGTTGGCGAGATAGCGCATTCCATCGGTCATCAGGAGGTTCCGCAGCGCGATCTCCTCGGTGAGTTCGAGGATCTGCTCGTAGTAGCCCTCGATCTCCCGGTAATTGGTGAGCCGCGCGTCACCGAGCTGGACGAGCCCCGCCGACAGGCTCCGATTGGACTCGTCCAGGACGAGCCATTCCTCGGTCGCGATGACCAGCCCGGCGACGACGTCGAAGACCTCTTTGGGGCCGAGGTCCGCGGTGCTGATGGAGGTGAATCCGTTGCCGACCGTGCAGACCCCGGATTCGAGTTCGCAGCTCCGGCCGTAGACCTTGGTCGTCGCGGGTTCCAGTTCTGGCCCCGGTGCGATCAGAATGCGGTGCCACCAGAGCATTTTCGCGCGCGGAAGGCTCACGTCCAGGGGCAGTTCGACGCAGTCGACCGCCTCTTCGATCCGCCGGCACCAGTCGGCGATCAACGGCCGGAGCACGCCTTCGAGGGCGAGTTCGTAGAACTTGAGGCCGGTGGGGCCGACCTGGGCCTGGAAGTCGAGGGTCACATCGTCGGGGACGTCGATCTCGACGACCACGAACCCCACCGAAAGGCTGCTGATGTAGACGGTGCAGGAGCGGACCCATTCCAGACCCAGCCGCTGCGGGTCGAGCATTCCCCAGAAGACGTAGGTCTCGATCTGCTGGGCGCCCTGCGAGCGGTGGTAGTCGAGCAGCAGGGTGCCCGCTTCGACGTCGAATCCGGCGGAGATCTCCGTGAGGGTCGCCGTGATCTGGTTCCTGGTCCCCTCGACGCCTTCTCGGTGGAGTTTCGACATCGAGAAACGGCGGGACAGAAGAAAGGTACCGATCTCAACAACCTGCACGCGATCACTTCTTTTTTGTTAGGAGAACCCAATCGCCGTGCCCGGAACGTCCCGCCTCGCCGACAAAACCCGCGCCGAAGTGGTCGATGACATCTTGGGGGGAGACATAAATGGGCGTACCGGGGCCAAACGAGGAACACCATAGCACCTGCCCCCCATCCATGAGAACCCTGGAAATTTCCGGCGGATAGAGAACGGCATTCAATCCCACGCATAGAGGTACAGAACGGTCGTCGAGTGGGAGAGCACGCACGTCCATGAGGCTGTAGGTCACACCGTGGATCCGGGGAGCGCGCTCGATCATGCTCTCGTTCACATCGGTGGCGATGACGCGGGGAACGCTCTCGGCAATGACGCCGGTGGCCTGGCCCGTCCCGCACGACACTTCAAGCGCCCAGGAGGCGGGCTTCGCGAACTTGAGCCCCTGCCTTACCGGAGAGACATAATCGAATTGCTCCGACGCCCATTCAGTCCAGATGCCAGACATTTCATCGTAGGACTCGGCGAGGTTCTTCCAGGTCCCCGTATCGGCGTCCCCGTCAAGTATCCGCATCGTCATATGCCGACTCGGATGCCTGTCCGCCTTGAGCTCCGGCGCCTCCCCCCGAGGCGATTCCCCACCCTTGTGCCAGCTCAACGCCGTGTGCCGTTCTTCACCACTTCGATGCATAACGAAAGGATAACCCAGCAGGCCCTCGGAAACCACAGAAGCCGGACAGGTTGCGACCTGTCCGGCTTCTGTTACCGCTCGTGCTGTGGACGATACTGGGATTGAACCAGTGACCTCTTCCGTGTCAGGGAAGCGCTCTCCCGCTGAGCTAATCGTCCTTCGTCGATGGTGGGCGATACTGGGTTCGAACCAGTGACCTCTTCGGTGTGAACGAAGCGCTCTCCCACTGAGCTAATCGCCCGTCTCGACGTCGCAAAGCTTACATCCTCCGGCGGTGTTACGCGTAATCAGAGCCAGGCGCCGTCGCTGAGCAGGGTGCGGCCCTTGATCTCGTTGGCTTCGCGCCAGGCCTGGAGCCGTCGCGGGCGGAGCCGGAAGTAGGTGTAGGGCTGCGGTTCGAGCCGGGGATCCCAGTCGGCGCGGACGGCGAAGGCGTCGCCGTCGGCGGCGGGCAGGTCGGCGGGGGCGATCGGCTCGGCGGTGACGTCCATCAGGACGACGTCGCGGGTGCGGCCGAAGGTCGCCTTGGCGCGGCCGGAGGCGAGGAGGTTGCGGCCGGTCGGGTTGGTGGGAAGCGTGCAGATCAGCACGGTCTCGCCGTCCCAGCGGTAGGACAGCGGGACGAGGCAGGGCTCGCCGTCGGGCGACGCCGTGGCCAGCCACAGGTCGGCTTCGTCCGCCAGCAGGGCGAGGGTGTCGGTGCGGCGCTGTTCCGGGGTGCGGGGCTCGGAGGTCATACGCCCATCCTAAAGATCACCAAGGGGCGGGCGCTTCTCCGAAACTGATCGAAGCGCCCGCCCTGCGGGGTTCAGGCGGTGAGGATGAGGCCGCTGGTGGGGACGCCGGTTCCGGCCGTCACCAGGACGTTCGTGACGTCGGCGACCTGGTTGACGGAGGTGCCGCGGAGCTGGCGGACCGCTTCGGAGATCCCGTTCATCCCGTGGATGTAGGCCTCGCCGAGCTGGCCGCCGTGCGGGTTGACCGGGAGCCGGCCGTCGAGCTCGATCCCGCCGTCCTTGACGTACTCCTTGGCCTCGCCGCGCCCGCAGAAGCCCAGCTCCTCGAGCTGGATCAGGACGAACGGCGTGAAGTGGTCGTAGAGGATCGCGGTCTGGACGTCGGCGGGGGTGAGCCCGGACTGCGTCCAGAGCTGGTTCCCGACGACGCCCATCGCGGGCAGGTCGGTGAGGTCGGTGTCGCCGTAGTAGCTGAACATCATGTACTGGTCGGCGGCCGACCCCTGGGCGGCCGCGCTGATCACGACCGGCCGGTGGGGCAGGTCGCGGGCGCGCTCCGCGGACGTCACGACGATCGCGACGCCGCCGTCGGACTCCTGACAGCAGTCCAGCAGGTGCAGCGGGTCCACGATCCACCGCGACTCCTGATGCTCCGCCAGCGTGATCGGCCGCTCGTAGAACCAGGCCGCCGGGTTGGTGGCGGCGTGCCGCCGCATCGCGACGGCGACCCGGCCGAAGTCCTCGCTGGTCGCCCCGTAGGCGTGCATGTAGCGGCGCGCGTACATCGCCACCCAGGAGGCGGGCGTCGCGAACCCGTAGGGCAGATGCCAGGAGAACTCCAAGCCCTGCGGGGTGGCGCCGCGCGTCCCCGCGTTGGCCTGGCCGAACCGGTGCCCTGAGCGCTCGTTGAACGCCCGGTAGCAGACCACGGTCGTGGCCAGCCCCGCCGCGATGGCCGCGGCCGCGTGGGCTACGGTCCCGGCGGCCGCTCCCCCGCCGTACTCGACGCGGGAGAAGAAGGTCAGTTCGCCGATGCCGAGCTCCCTGGCGACGGCGATCTCGGTGTTGACGTCGGCGGTGAAGGTGACCAGCCCGTCCACGTCGGACGGGGACAGCCCCGCGTCCTTGATCGCGGCCAGGCACGCTTCGGCGGCGAGCCGCAGTTCGGAGCGGCCCGACTCCTTGGAGAACTCGGTGGCCCCGATCCCCGCGATCGCGGTCTTTCCGGAGAGGGTCATCGCAGCGTCACCGTCGCCTTCACATGGTCGCCGAGGGAGACGGTCCCGCGGACCGTCACGGTGTCGCCGTCGCGGAACCCGGTGAGCACCAGGGTGTCGCCCGCGTAGGCGGGGGCGCCGAGCTTGACCTTGAGGTCGGCGATCGACGCGCCCGGCACGCTGTCCAGCACGTACCGCTGGACCAGGCCCATCGTGGTCAGGATGTTGAGGAAGATGTCCTGGGAGCCCTGCGCCCTGGCGAGCGCGGTGTCGTGGTGGACGGGGGTGAAGTCGCGGGTGGCCAGGGCGGTGGCGATGACGAACGTCGGGGTGAGCGGCAGTTCCAGGGCCGGCCAGTCCGAGCGCTCCTCGGGCACGGCGCGGGGCGGTGGCGGCGGGGTTCCGGCGGGCTGCCACTGCGGCAGCGTCACCTCGTCGTCGAGCCGCTGGAAGGTGAGCTGGACGGGCATCCCGACGGTGACGTCCTGGGGCGCGACGTCCAGGACGTTGCCGAGGATCCGGGGCCCCTCCGCCAGTTCGATCAGCGCCACCACGTAGGGCGGAGTCCGGCCGGGGACGGGCGGATGGTGGTGCACCACGTAGCTGTAGACGGTGCCGCGCCCGGCCGCCACCACGTGCTCCTGCCGCGTCGCGTGGCAGGCCGGGCACATCGGGCCCGGCGGATGCCGCAGCACCCCGCATTCACCGCATTTCTGGATCCGCAGCTCGCCTTCGCGCGCCCCCTCCCAGAAGAACGCGGTGTCGAGCCCGATCGCCGGCGGCGTCGGCTTCCCCTTGGGGCGCCGTCGCACCGGCTGGAACTTCAGGACGCGGAACAGCATCTCGCCGATCCGCTCCTCCCCCGCGTACCAGGACTGGTACCAGGTGACGAAGTAGCCTTCGCCCATCGCGGTCCGTTTCGGCCCGACCACCCCGCCGAACCTGGACCGCGACGTCAGCTCCTCGCCGAGCTTCGCGGGCCGGTCGTAGACGTGCTCGCAGTTGACCGCGACGACCCCGGTGAACCCGTGGGCGTTGAGCAGTTTCAGCGCCGCGTCGGCGGCCGTCGGCCCCTTTGCCTTGACCGGCCCGGGCATCGACCAGACCTGGAGCATCGCGGGCGGGGCCTCGCCGCCCCAGTCGCGGACGTCGCCCAGCGCCTGCTGCCAGTGCCGGATCATCGCCGGGTTGACGGGGTCGGGCGGGGTCGGCGCGGGCCGTTCCCCTTCGGCGGCCATCCGTCCGGCCAGCGCCATCAGTTCGTCATGCATCCTTGTTCTCCTAGCGGGGCGCGCGCGGCAGGCCGAGGCCGATCATCGCGATGAGTTCGCGCTGGATCTCGTTGACGCCGCCGCCGAAGGTCAGCACGACGGCGCCCTTGACGCCGTGGTCGGTGCGCGCGATGAACTCGGCGGTCGCCGGGTCGCCGGGGTCGCCGTAGCGGGCGAGCGCGTCGGAGATGATCCGGCCGCAGTCCTGCATCCGCTCCGAGCCGTAGATCTTGGTGGCGGACGCGTCGGCCGCGCCGAGCCAGCCGAGCGCGGCGTTCGCGGCGACCTGCCAGTTGAGGAACTCGTTGGTCCGCAGGAACGCGTACACCTGGCCGAGGGCCCGGGCGACGGCCGGTTCACCGATCGCGCCGGTCCGCTTCGCCCACGCCTCGAACCGGTCGAAACCGTGCGCGATGTTGCCCGCGGGACCGAGGGTGACCCGTTCGTGGTTGAGCTGGTTGACGATCAGGTTCCAGCCCTTGTTGACCTCGCCGATCACGTCCGCGACCGGGACGTGGATGTCCTGGTAGTAGGAGGAGTTGGTGTGGTGGCGGCCGTCCATGGTGACGATCGGGGTCCAGGAGTAGCCCGGATCCTTGCAGTCGACGATGAGCATGGTGATGCCCTTGTGCTTGGCGCCCTCGTCGGAGGTGCGGGCCGCCAGCCAGATGTAGTCGGAGTAGTGGCCGCCCGAAGTGAAGATCTTCTGCCCGTTGACGACGAAGTGGTCGCCGTCCAGCACCGCGGTGGTGCGCAGGGACGCCAGGTCGGTGCCCGCGCCCGGCTCGGAGTAGCCGATCGCGAAGTGGCATTCGCCCGCGAGGATCTTCGGCAGGAAGAACGCCTTCTGCTCGTCGGTGCCGTACTCGATGATGGTCGGCGCGACCGAGTTCAGCGTGATGATCGGGTACGGCACCTCGGCGCGCGCGATCTCGTTGGCGAAGATCTGCTGCTCCATCGGGCCGTAGCCGCGGCCGCCGTACTCCTTCGGGAACGCGACGCCGAGCATCCCGTCGCGGCCGAGTTTCCGGCAGTGTTCCATGTAGGCGCCGCCGAACGGGTCGTCGGCGATGGCGGTGCGGCCCGCGTCGTCGATGCAGGTGCGGAAGTAGGCGCGCAGCTCGCTGCGGAGCGCTTTCTGCTCGTCGGTCAGGTCGACGAGCAGCCCGTCGGCCGCCGGGGTGGTCGCGGGCTGCTCGACGGGCATGCGGACGGCCGCGCCGACGGCGTCGAGCTGCGACTCAGCCCCGCCGATGATCGCCGACACCTGCTTGATGTGCGCGAAGTAGCGGTGCAGCGGGTAGGTGACGTCCAGGCCGATGCCGCCGTGCAGATGCTGGCAGGTGTACACCGCCTTCACGACCGGGTCGGCCGCGTTGTAGCCGGCGATCGCCAGGACCTCGTCGGCGTCGGGACGGTCGTGGGCGACGCGCCACGCCGCCGCCCACACGGTGACGTCGAGCGCGGTCTTGGCGATGTAGACGTCGCCGACCTGCATGGTGACGGCCTGGAACTCGGCCAGCACCCGGTTGAACTGCTCGCGCGTCTTCACGTACTCGGTGGTCAGCTTGAGGGCCGCCTCGATCGCGCCGGACGCCTGCGCGATCGCGCCGAGCCGCACGTACCGGCGGAGCGTCGCCGCGCCGCCCGGCAGCCGGACCCCCTCGACGCCGTCGAGATCGACCCGGTAGAGCGGGTCGGTCGTCGCGGACGGGTGCCGGGTGAGCGTGGCCAGGGCCGGGTCGATCAGGTAGGC
>NZ_BAAGZI010000126.1:0-14618 GCF_054778695.1 Actinocorallia lasiicapitis | reverse complement strand
CAGCACGGCCAGCCCGCCGACGAGCTGGCGGCGCGGCCCGATCCGTGCGGCCACTCCCGGCGCGGCCTTGGCCGCGACGACCAGCCCGCCGATCATCGGCAGGACGCCGAGCCCGGTCCGGAAGGCGTCGTAGCCGAGGACGGCCTGGAGATGCTGCGGGACCACGAACAGCACGCCGAACATGGCGAGCGTGAGCGTCGTCGCAGGGACGGCGCCGCTGAGGAAGGCGCGGTCGCGGAAGAGGCCGAGGTCGATCAGCGGTGCGGTGGAGCGCCGCGTCCTCAGCACGAACGCGGTGAGGGCGAGCGCCCCGCCGAGCAGCGGACCCCAGACGAGCGCCGAGCCCCAGCCGCGGGACGGCTGCTCGATCGCGGCGTACACGAGCGCGAACAGCCCGCCGGTGGACAGCATGATCGCGAGGGGGTCGATCCCCGGCCGGTGCTGCGCGCGGTTCTCCTCGACCAGCAGCAGGACGGCGACGATCGCGGCGAGCCCGGTCGGAATATTGATCAGGAAGAGGGAGCCCCACCAGTAGTGGTCGAGCAGCCAGCCGCCGACGATCGGCCCGAGCGGCAGCCCGAGGAACGTGGCGGCGGCCCAGGCGGCCTGCGCCTTCGGCTGCTCCTCGCGGGGGAAGGAGGTCAGCAGCACCGACAGCGCCATCGGGGTGATGACCGCGCATCCGACGCCCATGAGCGCCCGCGCCCAGATCAGCCCGGACGCGTCGTGGACCAGGGTCGCGGCGATCGAACCGGCGAGGAACAGCACGAGCCCGCCGATCAGGGTCTTCTTGCGGCCGTACCGGTCGCCGAGCAGCCCGGCGGGGATCAGGAGGGTGGCGGAGGCCAGCGTGTAGGAGTCGACGATCCACTGGAGATCGCCGGTGCTCGCGTGCAGATCGGCGGCGAGGGTCGGCAGCGCGACGCTCAGCGCGGTCATGTCGAGGCTGACCGCGGTCATGGCGAGCACGAGGGCGACCAGCACCCACCAACGGCTCTTCATAAGATGAACTCCCATCTGGTTGTCTCTATCAAATGAAAGTAACTCCCATTTTCCGGGGAGTGTCAAGGGCCGCGGTGCCGGTGATCTTGGAGCGGGGGGTGGGTAGGGGAGGCCCATGGGGGAGCTGCGGTGTGTGGACGGGTCGGCGCTGCGGGTGCGGCCGGTGGCGGCGCGGGACCGGATCGGCGGGGTGTACGAGGTGCGGCTGGCGCTGGAACGGGACGGGCGGCCGTTCGGGGTCGTTGGCAGGGGCTGCGGGTATTTCCTGGAAGAGGCGGCCGGGAGGGTCGGCGGATGCGAGGGTGAGCTGTTCGCCTTCGCGCCCTGCGAGCGGGGGCGGGAGACCGCTGAGCTGCGGTGTTCGGTGCGCACCTCGCCCCGCTGGGACGGGGGCGCGTGGGAGATCGCACGGCGGGCCGTGATCGAGGCATGGGGCGAGGACGGCGCCGGGGTCCGGGTCGTCCTCACCGAGCACGAGCTGGCCGATTTCCTGGGCGAGGTCCTCGCCGAGGCGCAACTTTTGCGGGGATCCGGGCGATAATGAGGGCCGCAACCGGACGGCCGAGGAGGGAGTGATCGCCCATGGAGATCAAACGGAGCGTGAAGTCCCGGATCAAGCACAGCCGTCCGTACGCCGCCGTCCGCGACATCGCCTACCGGCTGTACGAGAGCCGGGTCGAAGGCGATCTGCCCAAGGACCAGGTGCCCCGGCACGTCGGGGTGATCCTCGACGGGAACCGCCGCTGGGCCCGCGAGATGGGCATGGCGGACGTCAACGACGGCCACCAGGTCGGCGCCAGGAAGATCTCTGAGCTGCTGACGTGGAGCGCCGAGGCGGGTGTCGAGGTCGTCACACTTTGGTTGCTCTCCACCGACAACCTGCTCCGCCCGGCCAAGGAGCTGGACCCGCTGCTGCGGATCATCGAGACCACCGTCCAGGGCCTGGCCAGGGACGGGTGGCGGGTGCGGCCCGTCGGAGCGCTCGACCTGCTGCCCGATAAGACCGCCCATGTCCTAAAAGATGCCGAGGAATCCACATCTAATGCCGACGGGCTGATTGTGAACGTCGCGGTTGGGTATGGAGGTAGACGTGAGATCGCTGATGCGGTTCGCTCCCTGCTCCACGAGCAGGCGAGCCAAGGCACCAGCATCGAGGAACTGGCCGAGGTCCTCGATGTGGAGCACATCGCTGAGCATCTCTACACGCGCGGCCAGCCCGACCCGGATCTGGTCATCCGCACGTCGGGAGAGCAGCGGCTCTCCGGCTTCTTGCTCTGGCAGAGCGCCCATTCGGAATTCCACTTCTGCGAGGTCCACTGGCCGGACTTCCGCAGAGTCGACTTCCTTCGCGCGCTCCGTTCCTACGCCGCGCGGCACCGTCGCTACGGCACGTGACGCCTCAACCAGAGTTCACAGCCCCGTCATGAGCCTGTCATGTCGGGGCTGTTCTCTTCTGGGGACGCCGTTCGTTGTCGAAGCAGCAATCCCCCAGGTAAGGGCACTCTTCGAGGGCCCGAAGGAGAGCGAGTGGGCACACCCTCCACGCGTCCTGCCACCGCAGTGCGCACCTACGTCCTCGACACCAGCGTTCTGATCGCGGACCCCGCCGCCATCACGAGGTTCGCTGAACACGAGGTCGTCCTCCCGATCGTCGTGATCACCGAGCTCGAATCCAAGCGGGACCACCCCGAGCTGGGCTACTTCGCCCGGCAGGCGCTCCGCGCCCTGGACGATCTCCGGCTGGAGAACGGCCGCCTCGACTCCGCCGTCCCCATCGGCGAAGAAGGCGGCACGCTCCGGGTCGAGCTCAACCATTCCGATCCGACCGTCCTGCCGGACGGTTTCCGGCTGGGTGACAACGACACCAGAATCCTGTCCGTCGCGGCGTGGATGGCCAAGGAGGGCAAGGACGTCGTCCTGGTCTCCAAGGACCTGCCGCTACGGGTGAAGGCCTCCGCCGTCGGCCTGACCGCCGAGGAGTACCGGGCGGAGATGGTCGTCGAGACCGGCTGGACCGGGATGCGGGAGCTGGAGGTGGGCACGGAGGTCGTCGAGGAGCTGTACGACTCCGGCCGTGCCGAACTGGAGGCGGCGCGTGAGCTGCCCGCCCATACGGGGCTGCGGCTGCTGTCGCAGCGCGGTTCGGCGCTGGGGCGCGTCCTGCCGGACAAGAGCGTGAAACTCGTCAAGGGCGAGCGTGAGGCCTTCGGGCTGCGCGGCCGCTCCGCCGAGCAGCGCGTCGCCCTGGACCTGCTGCTGGACGACGAGGTGGGCATCGTCTCCCTCGGCGGACGGGCGGGCACCGGCAAGTCGGCGCTGGCGCTCTGCGCGGGCCTGGAGGCCGTCATGGAGCGGCGCCAGCACCGCAAGGTCGTGGTGTTCCGGCCGCTGTACGCGGTCGGCGGCCAGGATCTGGGCTATCTGCCCGGCTCGGAGCACGAGAAGATGTCGCCCTGGGGTCAGGCGGTCTACGACACCCTGTCGGCGATGACCACCCCGGAAGTGATCGAGGAGGTTTTGGACCGTGGCATGTTGGAGGTCCTGCCCCTCACCCACATCCGCGGCCGGTCGCTGCACGACTCGTTCGTGATCGTCGACGAGGCCCAGTCACTGGAACGTGGCGTACTTCTCACTGTTCTGTCCCGGATCGGCCAGAACAGCAAGGTCGTCCTCACCCATGACGTGGCGCAGCGGGACAACCTGCGGGTCGGCCGGCACGACGGCGTCGCCGCGGTCGTCGAGCGGTTGAAGGGGCACCCCCTCTTCGCCCATGTGACGCTCACCCGTTCCGAGCGTTCACCGATCGCCGCACTCGTCACGGAGATGCTCAACGAGTAGCCATGCGATCACGGCCCGTCATTCCGTTCTGTGCGGAATGGCGGGCCGTTTGCGTACATAGAGTGACTTTATTGTTCCGTTACGTTGAGATGTGATGAACGTCACAGGAACCCTCCGTGACCCCATGAATCGCAGCTCCACCCGGGCTTTGGGTCAAGAAATCGCCAAGTTGACAAAGGGCCGGTCATGTCCAAGTGGCGCGATCCGGTTGCGAACCACCCCCGGCGCTGAGGCAGTGTGTCCCACGGAGCGAAAGAGGCCTACCCGGGAAAGGAGCACGACCGTGTCTGAAGCGCCGCTGTCTGCTTGGGACCCGGCCGGACCCGACACGCCCCACCCGGACGTCAAGGTGGCGGGGATCGCGCTGGCGGAGCAGCCGCGCGAAGAGCTGCCGGCACGTCCGCTCGCCGTCGTCCCCGATCTGCAGGGCCACCCAGGTCCCGGCAGGATCTTCGCGGGCGGCGCGATCACCCTGATGGTCGTGGTCATCCTGGCCTCGGTCTTCGCGGTCGCCACCGCCGACGAGGGCGAAGGCGACGGCAAGGGGCTGGCGGAGCAGGCCGAGAACGTCCTGATCCAGCCGAACCCGTCCGCGACGCCCACGGACGTCAAGGTCGATCGCAAGCTCGACGCCAAGCTCCGCAAGGAGCGCGCGCGGAAGGCCGCGGAGAACGACAAGGCGCCCAAGCTGCGGGTGAAGACGGCGCCGACGCCGTCGACTCCCGAAGAGGGCGACGAGGCGGCTGGCGATCCCGGACCGCCGACCAAGCCGGGCACGGCGCAGGCGATCGCCAAGCAGATGATGCCGGACTACGGCTTCGACCCGAAGTCCCAGTTCGGCTGCCTGTACAACCTGTGGATGCGGGAGAGCGGCTGGCGCACCACCGCCGGACGCGTGAATGGCCCGTACGGAATTCCGCAGGCCAACCCCGGCACCAAGATGGCGGCCTACGGCCCCAAGTGGCGCACTGACGCGGCCACGCAGATCAAGTTCGGCCTGTCGTACATCAAGGGCCGCTACAAGACCCCGTGCGGAGCCTGGAGCCACTTCCAGTCCGTCCACTGGTACTGATCTCCAACTTCATAGCGGCGAGCCCCACCGAGGCCCCCTGCCTCACTCGCCGCGCCCACCCCGGATGAGCGGGCCCTCAGACCCGCGCCGCGCGTCCCCTCGCGCACCTTTCCCGGAGCCCGGTTCGTCGTGACTTCCCTGCGACAGCTCTGCCTGGGGTGGCCCCTGCCCGTGTGACGCGACCGGCGTCGGGCCGACGGAAGGAAACCCTCTTGTTCCGCACTTCCCCCCAGGCCCCCCGTAATCGGTCCATCGGGCTGAGGGCCGCTGTCGTTACGGCGGCCGCCGGAATGGCCCTGACCCTGGGGACGGCCCTTCCCGCACAGGCCGCGCAGCACGCGGCGACGACCTCCACGAAGGCGGTCGCGGCGGAGAAGACGAAGGCCAAGAAGAAGAAGTCGCGCAAGCAGCGCAACATCGCGATCGCCGCGCCGATGGTGAAGGCGCGCGGCTGGTCCAAGACCCAGCACCGCTGCCTCGTGCTCCTGTGGACCAAGGAGTCCAACTGGAACCACAAGGCGTACAACGGCAGCAGCGGCGCGGGCGGCATCCCGCAGGCGCTGCCCGCCTCCAAGATGCGGAGCGCCGGCAAGGACTGGCGCACCAACCCGAAGACCCAGATCAAATGGGGCCTGCGGTACATCAAGGGACGTTACGGCACCCCCTGCGCGGGCTGGGCGCACTTCCGCAGCCACCACTGGTACTGAGCCGTCCGGCGGACCGGCCGGGTCAAGATCAGGTACGCGGGGTCAGGGCACGGTAGCCCCTCCGCAAAACCATCGTTTCGAACGCCTCGAAACAGGATCGACGCGCGTCCTCGGTGGTCACGCTACGTGGCGTGTCACCACTTACGGTGAGCGGAGTCGCCGGGTACCAGGCCCGGCGCTCCGCAAGCGCTCCGCCGGTCCGTGCCGTTCTCGGCACGGACCTTCTCGCGGCATGTCCGCATGTCAGACGCCCGGCCCCCGCGCGTCGAGGTGGAGCGATGGCCGTCCGAGGCATGGCCGGTGCCGAGGCGAACGAAGGAAGCGACTTGATCCGACTCCGCCGCACCGAACTCGGCAAGGCCACCGCAGCCGTGACCGTCGTCCTGACGGCCGCGGGACTGCTCACCGTCTCGGCCCCCGCGGCCGAGGCGGGCCTGCCGATCATGGCGTCGCAGCATCGCGTCAAGATTCACGACCGGGGCGGGGAGCTGAGGCTCACCCCGGTCCGCAAGCTCTCGCGGGTCCAGCAGAACAAGGCGATCGGCCGCCAGATGGTGGCGCGGTTCGGCTGGTCGAGCCCGCACTGGAAGTGCCTCAACAAGCTGTGGGCCAAGGAGAGCGGCTGGAACCACCGCTCCCACAACGGCTCCTCGGGCGCCCACGGGATCCCGCAGGCGCTGCCCGGCTCGAAGATGGCCAGCGCGGGCGCCGACTGGGCGAGCAACCCCAAGACCCAGATCAAATGGGGGCTGCGCTATATCCGTTACCGGTACGGATCGCCGTGCGCCGCCTGGGCGCACTGGGGCGCGACCCGCTGGTACTGAATTCGCTGGTAGGGAACGCGGACGCCCCCGGCGCCTTTCGCAGGCGCCGGGGGCTCTATGCCGGTGGAGCGATTACGGGGCGAGCTTGGCGGTGATGGTGTTGCCGTCGCCCTTGGCGAAGATGCTCAGGATCGGGTTGGTGAAACCGCAGTCCTGGGTGCCGGACAAGGTGTAGTTGTCGGAGACGTAGTCGCCGCCCTTGTTCGGGTTGAAGAAGACGCCGCGCTTGGAGTGCATGGCGATCTTGGCGGGGGTCGGGGTCTGGCACTTGTCGCCGCCGCCGATGGGGATGAAGCCGAGCGCCTTGAACGAGCTGTACTTGATGTTCATCGTCGAGACGGTGTCGACCTGGCCGCCCGCGTACTTGCCGACGGTGTCACCGATCTGCTGGAAAGTGATGTCGGCGGTCATCGGCATGAAGCCGAGGATGTTGAAGTTGCCCTTGGTCGGCTTCAGGGTCAGCGGGCCGACGATGTCGCCGGTCGCGCCGTCCACGGCGATGTTGATCCCGCCGTCGAGGCCCAGGGTGCCGTTGGCCGACTTGATGAACGAGGAGCCCTTCAGCTTCAGGTTGTAGTTCAGCTTGCCGGACGGATGGACGGTGTTGTCCCTGGTCCAGGTGCCCGCCGGCGGGTAAGGGGTGGGCGCCGGGTCGTAGGTGACGGGAGTGTCCACGACCTGGATGTCAGCCAGGACCGTGGTCGGCGCGGCCTTCTGCGTGCAGTTCACGGTGAAGGTGCCCATGCCGGTGGGCTGGCCGGCGGCGGTCTTCGGGGTGACGGTGAGGACGAGGTCGCCCAGGACGATGTTGCCCGCGCCGGCGAAGTCGAAGCCGATGCCGGGAGCCTTGCCGTAGGACGGAAGCTGGAACGCGCCGCTGGCGGGGACCGGGGTGACACCGAGGATCTGCCGGACGTCCATGTTGACGGGGGCGACGCCGCCGGGGCCGTTGACCGTGACCTTGGCGATGGCGAAGCCCTCGAGGCTCGCGGCGCCGATCGCGGAAAGCCCTTCGGTGGTGTCGGCGCCGATCGTGTTCTCGGTCGTCACGACGATGTCGGGGGCGGCGGTCTCCTTCTCGAAGACCGTAGGCATGTAGGCCTTGAGCTTGACCGTCAGATCGCGGGTCCCGATCAGCGGGTACGCGCAGCTGTAGTCGACGGTCTTCTCGACGGGGCCCGCGGCTGCGGCCGGAGTCGCACCGACGATCGAGACGATGCCCAGACCGAGCCCTGTCGTCACACCGATCACGGTGCCCTTGACGCGCTTTCTGCTCACTTCTTGCCTCTCCTCAGGGGAAACCACGGGGCCGTTCATCCATTCGGGTGACGGTTGGGTGGGTGTGTGGGTGGGGCCATGGTGTGGTCCGCGTCACGGCCGGTCTACGTCGCTGAACACAGGTATCCGGCGGCGCATGTGTTGCCAGTTGATAAGGCGCCCCCGGGGTTTATAAGGAATCCGCAGGTCAGGCATTGTGCGGTAAGGCGAAGTTCCTTCACATTGCCTGCGCGGAGTGCGACAGTCCTCGGATCGGTTTGTATAAATATTGGATAACCCTGCGAGGGTCCGCCCGTTGTATAGGCACCTCGAAAGTGTGGTTTACGCGCTCGACATACGGATTATTTGTCACTTCCACGCGTAGCGGGACGGCCGGGGTCCGTAATTCGCGCCCAAGTGACCATGGATTTCTCCGAAGCGCGCACATGTGAGTCAGGTCACGATCGAAGTTGTCAAATGGCGACAGGGACGAACCGGTTACTTAGAAGTAATTTACGGCCCTGTAACACCCGACCTGTTCCGTACTACGAGAGGTAGCAGGTGAAACGCAAGAGATCGTCCATCAGTCGCAGGGCCTTGTCCCTGGCGACGGCGGCGGTGACCTCCACCGTTGGCGTGGTCGCGCTTGCCACGGGGCCGGCGTACGCCGCTCCGGGCCCGATCACGGCGCCCCCCATCAAGTACACGTGTGGCTTCCCGATGATCGGCACCCAGCCGATCACCGTCACCGTGTCGACCGTTCTTCCGGACTTCCAGACGGGCGGCACCTACAGCCTGCCGATCACCGCGGTCACCGACGTCACCGCGGAGACCTCGAAGGGCATGTGGGCCGCGAAGGCCTACACCATCGAGGGCACCGGCGTCGCGAACGCGAAGCTCTTCAGCCCCGAGTTCCCGACCGGCAAGGAGGTGAAGACCAACATCGACATCGCGAAGAAGGCCATCACCACGCCGGGCCTCGCGGTGAACGAGGGCGGCCAGGGCAACGCCGCCTTCCCGCCGCCCGAGCCGACCGCCGGGGTCAGCCTCAACGCGACGGGCAACTCTGAGAACATCACCCTGACCCAGGGTGGCTGGGCGCAGATCAACGTCGAGAACCTGAAGCTGAAGCTCACGCCGAAGGACGAGGCGGGCAACCCCACCAGCCTCGGCACCTTCGACGCGGACTGCTGGGTGCAGGCGGGCCAGCACAACGTGCTCGGCCAGTCCTACATCAACGGCGGTGGGACCCCGGGCAACCCTCCGGCGACGTTCGACACCCAGCCGCCGCGCGGCCAGGACACCAAGGACGGCTCGGGTCTGCCGACCAAGCGGTACGAGCTGGCGGCTCCGCTGAAGTTCAGCTGCCTGTTCCCGGCGATCCAGCGCCGCACCGTCATGGTCGACATGGCGGTCGATTTCCCTGAGGAGATCGACACCAACACCCGTGCGCGGCCGATCGTCATCGATGTCATCACGCACATCGACGACTCGGTCTCGACCGCTATCGCCGGCGTTTACGCCAAGTACCTCGGCGGTATCGCGATCTCGAACAACGTCATCACCAACCCCGATGACCCGGCCACGCCGCTGCACTCGCAGACGCGGGCCACGCTGGACGAGGCCGTCGTTCCGGACCCGATCGACGAAGAGGGCAACACGCCCGGCTTCAAGATCTACGGTAAGGCCATCGCCCCGGCTCTGGTCTTCCAGAAGGCCGGCGACGGCGCGATCACGATCGGTGACCCGTCGCTGACCCCGGTCCGCGACCTGGTCCTGTCCATGGACACCTTCGACGCGGACCACGTCCGCCTCCAGCCGCCCCTCGGCCAGTTCCGCCGCAACTGCTACCTCCTGCCGGACAGCCTCGGCAAGAACCTCCTCACCTTCAAGGTGAAGCAGGCCGCTGAGCCGGCCCCCGGGGCGATCAGCGGGCTTGACGGCACCACCACCCACAACTCCGCGAACCTGACCTGGAACGCCCCCACCACCGGTGGACCGGCGACCAGCTATGTGGTCTCGTGGCCGGGCGGCACCAAGACCGTGACCTCGACCAACGCCGAGATCACCGGCCTGAACGCCGACACGGACTACGCGTTCACCGTCATCGCCAAGGGTGCGGGCGGCGACTCCGCGCCGGTGTCCAAGACGCTGCGCACCAAGCCCGAGCCGCTCCAGAAGCCCGGCGCGGTGGGTTCGGTCGACGGAACCACGACGCACAACAGCGCCACCGTGACGTGGACGGCCCCCGCCACCGGCGGTGCGGTCGCCAACTACAAGGTCAGCCTGGGCGGGGTCACCAAGACCGTTCCGGCCGGCACGCTGACCGAGACCTTCACGGGTCTCACCGCTGACACGGACTACACGGCTTCGGTCGTGGCGTCCAACGCCGCCGGCGATTCCGCGCCGGTCACCAAGGTGCTGCGCACCAAGCCCGAGCCGCTCCAGAAGCCCGGCGCGGTGGGTTCGGTCGACGGCAGCACCACGCACAACAGCGCCACCGTGACGTGGACGGCTCCCACCACCGGTGGTGCGGTCGCCTCGTACAAGGTGAGCCTGGGCGGTCAGACCAAGACGGTTCCGGCCGCCGGTCCGCTGACCGCGAACTTCACGGGTCTCACCGCTGACACGGACTACACGGCTTCGGTCGTGGCGTCCAACGCCGCCGGTGACTCCGCCGCTGTCACCAAGGTGCTGCGCACCAAGCCGGAGCCGCTGCAGGCTCCCGGCGCGGTGGGTTCGGTCGACGGCACCACCACGTCCGACAGTGCCACGGTGACGTGGACGGCCCCCGCCACCGGCGGTGCGGTCGCCAACTACAAGGTGACCCTGGGCGGCCAGACCAAGACCGTCCCGGCCACCACGCTGACCGCGACCTTCACCGGTCTCACCGCTGACACGGACTACACGGCCTCGGTCGTGGCGTCCAACGCCGCCGGTGACTCCGCCGCTGTCACCAAGCTGCTGCGCACGCAGAAGCCGCCGCTCCAGAAGCCGGGTGCGGTCGGTTCGGTCGACGGCACCACCACGTCCGACAGTGCCACGGTGACGTGGACGGCCCCCGCCACCGGCGGTGCGGTCGAGTCGTACAAGGTCAGCCTTGGCGGTCAGAACAAGACCGTCCCGGCCGGCACGCTGACCGCGACCTTCACCGGTCTCACCGCTGACACGGACTACACGGCCTCGGTCGTCGCGTCCAACGCCGCCGGTGACTCCGCCGCTGTCACCAAGCTGCTGCGCACGCAGAAGCCGCCGCTCCAGAAGCCGGGTGCGGTCGGTTCCGTTGACGGCACCACCACGTCCGACAGTGCCACGGCGACGTGGACGGCCCCCACCACCGGTGGTGCGGTCGAGTCGTACACGGTGACCCTGGGCGGCCAGACCAAGACCGTCCCGGCCGCTGGTCCGCTGACCGCGACCTTCAACGGTCTCACCGCCGACACGGACTACACGGCTTCGGTCGTGGCGGTGAACGCCGCCGGTTCGTCCGCGCCGGTCACCAAGGTGCTGCGCACCAAGCCCGTCCCGCTGGAGAAGCCCGGCGCGGTGGGTTCGGTCGACGGCACCACCACGTCCGACAGTGCCACGGTGACGTGGACGGCCCCCGCCACCGGCGGTGCGGTCGCGTCGTACAAGGTCAGCCTGGGCGGCCAGAACAAGACCGTCCCGGCCGGCACGCTGACCGCGACCTTCACCGGTCTCACCGCTGACACGGACTACACGGCCTCGGTCGTCGCGTCCAACGCCGCCGGTGACTCCGCTCCGGTCACCAAGGTTCTGCGTACCAAGCTGCCGCCGCTCCAGAAGCCCGGCGCGGTCGGTTCGGTCGACGGCACCACGACGATCAACAGCGCCACGGTCAAGTGGACCGCCCCGACCACGGGCGGTGCCGTCGAGAGCTACACGGTCACCAAGGACGGCGCCGCGACCTCGGTCCCGGTCGGCACCCTGGAGAAGACCTACGAAGGTCTCGCCGCGAACACGAACTACGAGTTCTGTGTGTCCGCGGTGAACGCGGCCGGCGCGTCCGCGCCCGTCTGCAAGACCCTCAAGACGCAGCCGATCCCGGTCGTCGTGCTCGCCGCCCCGGTGATCACCGTGGACAGTGCCGACTCCTTCGCCCCGACCCTGAGCTGGGGTGCGGTCGACCGCGCCACCGGCTACGAGGTCTACCGTGACGGCGTCAAGGTCGGTTCGCCGACCGGCACCATCTTCAAGTCGGCCGACCTGGCCTACGGCAAGGGCTACAAGTTCACGGTGAAGGCCGTCAACGCCGTTCCGGCCGAGACGTCCCCCGCCAGCAACGAGATCACCGTCACGCCCAAGGACACCACCAAGCCGACGGCGCCGGTCCTCACGGCCGGTACCGCCAGCTCGAACAGTGTTCCGCTGACCTGGACGGCTTCGACCGACAGCCAGGCCGGTGTCGCCGGTTACGACGTCTTCAAGGACGGCGTGAAGGTCAACGCCACCCTGATCACCGCGACCGACCTCACGGTGACGGGCCTCGAGGCCGACAAGGACTACGTCTTCACGGTCCAGGCCGTCGACAAGGCCGGCAACGTGTCCGACCTGAGCAACGCGGCGAACGTCCACACCCTGCCGATCGGCCAGGGCACGGAGTTCGCCTACAACGTCGCCGGCTCGTCCAAGATCAAGGCCGCGAACGGCACCCTGCCGCTCAAGGGCAAGATCGCGGGCACGATCACCGGTGGCAACTTCGCCGGCGACCTGGCCCTGGAGAAGTCGACCGGCTCCTTCAGGCTGCTGGGCTTCATCCCGGCCACTGCTGACGCGACCTTCGTCCAGCAGGGCCAGACCACCGGCACCCTCTCCGGCACGAACCTCACCACCAACAGCAAGATGCTGGTGAAGATCCCGTCCGTGAAGGTGTTCGGCATCGAGGTCGCGGGCGGTCCCGCCTGCCAGACCAAGACGCCGGTCGATGTCACGCTGAAGTCCACCAACTTCGTGACCGGAGTCGGCGGTGCCCTTTCCGGCACCTACACGATCCCGGCCACCGAAGGCTGTGGCTCGCTCAACAGCCAGGTGACCGCGCTGCTGGCCGGTCCGGGCAACACCATCAACGTGACGCTCAAGAAGTAACGAGCACTCACGAACAGTTTCAAATCCAGTTCCAGGTCGGGCCCCCGCTCCGCGTTCGCGGTGCGGGGGCCCTTCTTTTCAGCGGGTCATGCCCAGCACGTCGAGCGCGGTGTCGAGCTCTTCCAGGGTGAGGGTGCCGCGCTCCACGTGGCCGCGCTCCAGGACGACCTCGCGGATGGTCCTGCGCTCCTTCAGCGCCTGCTTGGCGATGGCCGCCGCCTCCTCGTAGCCGAGGAACTTGTTCAGCGGGGTCACGATCGAGGGCGAGCCTTCGGCGTAGGAACGGCAGCGGTCGGCGTCGGCCTCGATCCCGTCCACGCACCGCTCGGCCAGCAGCCGGGTGACGTTCGCCAGCAGGCTGATCGACTCCAGCAGGTTCCGCGCCAGCATCGGCAACTGGACGTTCAGCTCGAACGAGCCGGACGCCGCGCCGAACGCGATCGCCGCGTCGTTCCCGATCACCTGGGCGGCGACCATGCAGACGGCCTCCGGCAGCACCGGGTTGACCTTCCCCGGCATGATCGACGAACCGGGCTGGAGATCGGGCAGCCGGATCTCGGCCAGCCCCGCCCGGGGCCCCGAACCCATCCAGCGCAGATCGTTGGCGATCTTGTTGAGCCCGACGGCGATGGTCCTGAGCACGCCGCTCGCCTCGACCAGCCCGTCCTGGGCGCTCTGGGCCTCGAAATGGTTCCGTGCCTCGCGCAGCGGCAGGCCCGTCCGCTCGGCCAGCAGTTCCGTGACCCGCGCCCCGAATCCGGCGGGCGTGTTGATGCCGGTGCCGACGGCCGTCCCGCCCAACGCCAGCTCGCCCAGCCGGGGCAGGACCCCTTCCAGCCGTTCGACGCCGTAGCCGATCTGCGCGGCGTAGCCGCCGAACTCCTGGCCGAGGGTGACCGGGGTGGCGTCCATCAGATGGGTGCGGCCGCTCTTCACGACGTCGGCGAACTCGGCGGATTTCGCCCGCAGCGAGCCTTCCAGGATCCGCAGCGACGGCACCAGCTCCTGGACGATCGACGCGGTCGCCGCGAGATGGATCGAGGACGGGAACACGTCGTTCGACGACTGGGAGGCGTTCACCTGGTCGTTGGGGTGGACCTCGACGCCCCGCTCCGCCGCCAGGGTCGCGATCACCTCGTTGGCGTTCATGTTGGAGGAGGTGCCGGAGCCGGTCTGGAAGACGTCGATCGGGAACTCGGCGTCCCAGCGGCCCTCGGCCACCTCCAGCGCCGCCTCGGTGATCGCGCCGGCCTGCTCCTTGGTGAGGACGCCGAGTTCGGCGTTGGCGGTGGCGGCCGCCGCCTTGATCAGCCCGAGCGCCGCGATGTGCGCCCGGGAGATCGGCCGGCCCGAGATCGGGAAGTTCTCGACCGCCCGCTGGGTCTGCGCCCGCCACTTGGCCGGGGCCGGAACCCTGACCTCGCCCATGGAGTCGTGTTCGATCCGGAAATCGCTCATGTCTTTCAGCGTAGGCGGATCCTGAGCTTCGCCGCGGCCTCCTCCAGGGCCGTCGCCTCCTTGCCGGCCGCCCTGGCCGCCTTGGCGCTGGGCTTGCCCGCGAGGCTGGTGTTGACCTTGCGGACCTTGATGATCAGCGAGTCCATGTCGAGGCCCAGGGCGCGGCAGAGATCCCGGTCGGCGACGGCGTTCTGGCGCCCCATCTTCAGCCCGTAAAGGGCGGTCAGACCTGCTTTGGCGGCTTCGGCCCGCACGACGACGTCGGCGCCGCGGCCGCCGCCGATCGGCGCGACGACGTACTCGCGGAGCGTGGCCAGGGCGGGCCCGGTGAACCGGGTGAATCCGGCGCGGGCC
>NZ_BAAGZI010000125.1:0-14659 GCF_054778695.1 Actinocorallia lasiicapitis | reverse complement strand
GCGGCGGGCGTCGGGTGCTCGAAGACGTCGCGCACCGTCAGCTCGGCCCGCAGCACCGTCCGCACCCGGCTGACCAGCCGGATCGCGGTCAGGGAGCTGCCGCCGAGCGTGAACAGCCCGTCATCGGCCCCGACCCGCTCCAGCCCGAGGACTTCGGCGAACAGCCCGCACAGCACGGTCTCCGCCGGAGTCCGCGGGGCGCGTCCGGACGGTGTGAACTCCGGGACGGGCAGCGCCGCCCGGTCGAGCTTCCGGTGGGGCGTCAGCGGGAACGACTCCAGCACCAGGATGGCCGAGGGCACCATGGCGGCGGGCAGCGAACGGGCCGCGAAGCTCCGGAGCCCGGCCGGATCGAGCACCGCTCCCGGCACGCCCACCACATAGCCGACGAGCGCTCCGCCGTGCGGGACGACCGCCGCCCCGGCGACCTCCGGATGCGCGGCCAGGGCCGCCTCCACCTCGCCCGGCTCGATCCGGAAACCCCGGATCTTCACCTGGGAGTCGCTCCGGCCGAGGAACTCCAGCCGTCCGTCGAACCGCCAGCGGACCAGGTCGCCCGTCCGGTACATCCGCTCGCCGACGCCGAACGGGCAGGCCACGAACCGTTCGGCCGTCAGATCCGGCCGTCCCAGATAGCCCCGCGCCAGACCGGGGCCCGCCAGATACAGCTCGCCGGGCGCGCCGGGCGGCACCGGACGCAGCGCACCGTCCAGGACATAGGCCAGCAGATGGGCGAGCGGCGCCCCGATCGGCGGCCGCAGCAGATCGTCAGGGCCGAGGACGGTCGCCGACGCCCACACCGTCGCCTCGGTGGGCCCGTAGACGTTGATGACCGTGCAGCCCCGCTCCCGGAGTTCCGCCGCCATCGCGCCCGGCACCGGCTCACCCCCGGCCAGGACGGTCAGCCCGCGCAGCTCGGGCACGTCCTGCGCGAGCAGCTCCTGCCAGAGCGCGGGCGTGGCCTGCATGACGTTCGCGCCCGTCCCGCCGATCAGCCGGCCCAGGGCGCGCGGATCGGTGATCTGCTCCGCGGAAGCGAGGACAACGGTCGCGCCGCGCGTCAGCGGCAGGAACAGCTCGAGCACGGAGATGTCGAACGCGACCGTGGTCACCGCGAGAAGACGGTCGCCGGGGCCGAGCGGGAGCGGCCCGTCCATCGCGTCCAGCAGGCCCGTCACCGCGCCGCCCGGGACCACGACCCCCTTGGGCCGTCCCGTCGAACCCGACGTGAACATCGCGTACGCCGGGGCCTGCGGCGGCACCGTCCGGCCGAGGTCGTGCGAGGGCAGGCCCGTGACGTCGGGCAGCGGATCGGCCAGGGTCAGCAGCGGTGAGGCGTCGGCGAGGATCAGCTCGATCCGCGCCGCCGGATGCGCGGGGTCGAGCGGCAGATACGCCGCCCCCGTCTTCAGGACGGCCAGCAGCGCGACCACCAGCTCCGCCGTCCGCCCCATCCGGACGGCGACGAGCCGTTCCGGCCCCGCTCCCGCCTCGGCCAGCAGGTGGGCGAGCCGGTTGGCCCTGCGGTTCAGCTCCCCGTAGCTGATCTCGACACCGTCGAAGATCAACGCCGTGGTGTGGGGTGAGGTCCCGGCCACCGCCTCGAACCGGTGGACGATCGTCCCGCCCGGCTCGGGCGGGACGCGCCCGCTCTGGAGGACCAGCCGCCGCTCGTCCGGGTCGAGCAGGTCGGCGTCGCCGAGCCGCACTCCGGGATCGGCCGCGACCGCCGCCAGCAGCCGGACGAGCCGGGCCGCGATCCGCTCGGCCGTCGCCCGCTCGAACAGGTCGAGGCTGTATTCGAGGGTTCCGTTCAGCCCGTCCGGCTCCTCGGCCAGGCTGAGACTGAGATCGAACTTCGCGGTGCCGCCCGACGGCTCCAGCGCGGTGACCGTCACGCCCGGCAGCTCCACCGGCCCCGGACGCTCCAGGAAGGTCAGCATCACCTGGAACAGCGGGTGCCGGGCCAGCGACCGCACCGGGCTCAGCGCCTCGACGATCCGGTCGAACGGCACGTCCTGCCGGGTGTAGGCCGCCAGATTCGCCGCACGGACCCGGTCCAGCAGCGCACCGAAGCTCGGATCTCCCGACGTGTCGGTCCGCAGCACCAGCGTGTCGGTGAACATGCCGACGAGGTCGTCCAGCGCGGGGTCGGGCCGGTGGACGACCGGTGTTCCGATCGGTACGTCCTCACCTGCGCCGAGCCTGGTCAGCAGGCCCGCGAACGCCGCCTGCACCACCATGAACAGGCTCGCCCGGCGCTCCGCTCCCAGTGCCGCGAGCCGGTCGCGCAGCTCCGCGCCGATCCTGACCGGCACGGCCGCGCCCCGCTGCGACAGCCTGCCGGGACGCGGCCGGTCGGTCGGCAGCGGCAGCACGTCGGGCATCCCGGCCAGGGTCTTGGTCCAGTGCTCCAGGCCGTCGCGGTCCGGCGGCCCGCTCCGCCACACCGCGTAGTCGGCGTACTGGACGCGCAGCGCCGTCGGCTCCGCGACCCGTCCGTCCACTCGTGCCTCGTACGCCCGCAGGAGATCGCGGGCGAGCACGCCCATCGACGATCCGTCCGCCGCGATGTGGTGCAGGACGACGAGCAGCAGATGCTCCTCCGCCGCCACCCGGACCGCCCGGACCCTGATCGGTGGCTCGGCGGCCAGGTCGAACGCACGCACCGCCTCCTGCGCCAGCCACCCTTCCTCGGCTCCGCCTTCGACGCTCGTGAAGGGCGGGGTGAGCTCGTCGGGGCGCAGGATCCGCTGGTAGGGCTCGCCGTCCGCTTCGGGGAAGACGGTGCGCAGCGCTTCGTGGCGGGTGAGGACGTCGCCGAGGGCGGCGGAGAGGGCGTCGGCGTCCAAGGGGCCCGTCACCCGCAGGGCGACGGGGATGTTGTAGGCGCCGGATCCGGGGTCAAGCCGCCACATGAACCAGACGGGGCGCTGCTGCGGGGACAGGGGGATCCGCTCGGGGCGGGGCCGTGCCGTCAGCGGGGCGCGTGCGGCCTGCCGGAGGGGGAGGCCCGCCAGCAGCCCGGCGACGGTCGGGGTTTCGAACAGCGCCCGGATCGGTAGTTCGAGCCCCGTCGCGGCGCGGATCCGGCCGGTGAGGCGGTTGGCGCGGAGCGAGTCGCCGCCCAGCGCGAAGAAACCGTCGTCGAGCCCGACGCGCTCGACTTCGAGGACCTCCGCGAACGCCGCGCAGAGCGACTCCTCGAGCGGGGTGCGCGGCGCGCGGTAGTCCTGCTCCGAGCCGAAGACGGGCATGGGCAGGGCCCGGCGGTCCAGTTTGCCGCTCGGCGACAGCGGCAGCGCGTCCAGGAGCATCACCGCTGACGGCACCATGTGGGCGGGGAGCCGGGCGGCGGCGAACCGGCGCAGCTCCGCCGGATCGGTGTCGGCCACGGCGTAGGCGACGAGCCGGCCGTCCCTGACCACGACGGCCGCCCGCGCCACCGCCGGGTGACGGGCCAGCACGTTCTCGATTTCGCCCGGCTCGATCCGGAAACCCCGCAACTGGACCTGCTCGTCGGACCGGCCCAGATACTCAAGTGCGCCGTCCGGCAGCCGTCGGACCAGGTCACCGGTCCGGTACATCCGCTCGCCGACCGCGAACGGCGACGCGACGAACCGCTCCGCGGACAGCCCCGGCCGGTGCAGATAGCCGCGCGCCAGGCCCTCCCCGCCGAGATACAGCTCGCCCGGCGCGCCGGGCGGAACGGGGGCGAGGAACGCGTCCAGCACATGGAGCCGCACCCCGGGCACGGGACCGCCGATCACGCTTCCCGGGGCCGACGCGACGAACGCACGGTCCAGGCGCTGCCCGGTGGCGCAGATCGTCGTCTCGGTCAGCCCGTAGAGGTTGAGGAACACCGGTGCGCCGGGCCGGTCCTGCCAGCCGTGGAGCAGCCCGAAGTCCAGGGCCTCACCGGCCAGATGGACCCACCGCAACGCGAGATCGTCGCCGGGGGTGAGCTGCGCGAACGCCGACGGGGTCTGCCCCAGCACCGTCACCTGCTCCCGCACGAGCAGCGCCCGGAACTCCGCCGCCGACCGTGCGACGGCCGCGGGCACGACGACCAGCCGCCCGCCCGACAGCAGCGCCCCCCACATCTCCCAGACGGAGAAGTCGAACGCGGGGGAGTGGAACATCGTCCACACCTCGGACCGCCCGTGCCCCAGCCATCGCCCGCCGACCTCCATCATCCGCACCAGTTCCCCGTGCGGAACCACCACGCCCTTGGGACGCCCGGTCGAACCCGACGTGTAGATCACGTACAGGGCGTGCGCGGCCAGGAGCGGCCCGAGCCGGTCGGCGTCCGTGACGGGCTCCGCCGGACAGCTCCCCGCCTCATCGGGACGTACCACCGCGAAACCCTCCGGCACCAGCCCCGGTTCGACCGCCACCACCAGCCGGGGCGCCGCGTCGTCGAGCATCGCCCCGATCAGCGCGGCCGGAGCGTCGGGGTCGAGCGGCAGATACGCCGCCCCCGCCTTCACCACCCCCAGAATGGTCACGATCAGCTCCAGCGACCGCGGCACCAGCACCGCCACGACGTCCTCAGCCCCGACCCCTCGCCCGATCAGCGACCGCGCCACCCGATCGGACGCCGCCCCCAGCTCCCCATACGTCAGTGTCCGCCCCTCGAACGTGACGGCCACCCTCTCCGCCTCCTCCACGACGACCCGCTCGAACGCCTCCACCACCGTCCCCGCGCCCACGACCGGGTTCCGCCCCGGCGCGGTGTGCCCGACCGCATCCGTCACGGTTGCCTCGGGCACGGAGTCGCCTGAATTCGGGGCGGCTTCCCGTTCCGCCGCTGTTTCTTCGTGTTCGGCTGGGTCAGGGGTGTTCGTTGGCTTCGGGCCGGTGCGCTCGGGAGGCTCCGTCGTCGTCTGGTCGCGCAGGGTACGGGCGTGGGGGCCGAGGAGGGTGAGGTCGGCGGGGGTCAGGAGGGGGAGGAGGTGGACGCGGGTGCCGGGGGCGGCCGTGGTGAGGGTGTGGAGGAAGGCCATGAAGCGGTCGTGGTGGGTGCGGAGGTCGGCGGGGGAGTAGAGGGCGGGGTTGGCGTCGAAGTCGATGCGGACGCCGTGGGGGCCGGAGCCGTCGTAGATGTTGAGGGACAGGTCCTCGACGATGCCGGTGGACAGGGGATGCAGGGTCGTGCGGACGCCGTTCGCCTCGATGGCGTAGTCGAAGCGCATGATGTTGACGACCGGGCCGTAGAGCCGTCCGCCGGCCGTCAGTCCGAGGTCGGCGCGGAGGTCCTCGAAGCGGTAGCGCTGGTGCTTCAGCAGTTCGATCGCGGACCGGACGCTCCGCCGGACGAGCTCCCCGACCGTCGTCCCGGCCAGATCCGTGCGCAGCGGCAGGACGTTCGACATCATGCCGGGCGTCCGGCGGGCCACGGCGTTGGTGCGGGCGGTGACGGCCAGCCCCAGCGAGACGTCCGACGAGCCCGTCATCCGGCCCGTGTAGGCGGCCATCGCGGCCATGACCAGTCCGGCCGTGTTCGTGCCCAGGCCCCGGGCCACCTCCTGGAGCCGCGCCGTCTCCGCCGGGGAGAGCCGGGACGTCCGGCGGATCATCCCGCCCGAGGGCGTGCCCGGACGGCGTCCCGACAGGCTCTCGGCACGGGGGAGGTCCGCGAACCGTGACGTCCAGTAGCCCCGATCCCGGACGAACCGCGCGGACTCCCGATATGCGGCCTCGTCGGCGAGCAGCCCTTCCCAGGAGCCGAGATCGACCTCGATCCGCTCGCCGCGCGCCATCGCGGTATAGACGCGACCGGCCCATTGGGCGAGCAGCAGCCCGGTATACGCGTCCGCCACCAAATGGTGGACGCGCACCTGGACAAAGGTCCGATCGTCGGCCACTCGGAAGATCGCATAGTGGTAGAGCCGGCCGCCCAGCACCCGTACCGGCGCCGCCATGTCGGCCCGCATCCACGCCTCGGCGGCCGCTTCCGGATCGGGTTCGTCCCGGACGTCGATGACGGGACCATCCGTCCACGGGGCCGCCGGCACCTGCCGGATCTCGCCGTCGACCTGCACCATCCGCACCGTGATCGCCTGCGCAGCCTCGATCACCCGGCCGATGGCGCGTTCGAGCAGCCCCAGCTCGACCGTCCCGTGGATCTCCAGATACTGCCCGACGTTCAGCGGCTCCTCGCCCAGCAGCTCCTGAGCGAGCCACATCCCGAACTGCCCGCGCGAAAGCCCAATTCCAGCCACGACCGACCGCCCGCCGACTCATTGCGTTCTGGACAGAATCCCATTTCTGTAAAATGGCACACAAAGCCATTAATTACAGTTTTCCGCAAACTAGCGAACCGCCCGCCCCCGGTCAATGGGCACAAAAAAGCCCCAAGGCCCCATCCCGCGTTCATGGGATGGGGCCTCAGGGACCGTGTGGACGATACTGGGATTGAACCAGTGACCTCTTCCGTGTCAGGGAAGCGCTCTCCCGCTGAGCTAATCGTCCGGGAGGTGAAGCTGCGCCGCTGGCTGCGGTGCGTCAGAGGTGGAAACGGGATTTGAACCCGTGTACACGGCTTTGCAGGCCGTTGCCTCGCCTCTCGGCCATTCCACCGTGAGGCCTGGCGGCCTCTTCGAGCGGAAGACGGGATTCGAACCCGCGACCCTCACCTTGGCAAGGTGATGCTCTACCACTGAGCCACTTCCGCCGGCACCCTGGCGGGGCGTTTCCGCTCCGTCCTGGCGACGAGGAAACCATAGCCAACTCTGGGCGCTTCGCCAAACCGAATACCCGTGGCCGGGCGGGTCGGGGCGTCCGGGAGACTGGGGGGATGGAGGCGTTCGCCCATGTGGATGGGGTCCTGGCCACCGGCCTGGCCGAGGTCGGCGGCGATCTCAGCGTGCTCGACCGGGGCGGATGGTGGGCCGTGGTGATCACCTACGAGGGCGAGGTGACGTGCGCCCGCTTCACCGACGTCCGGCCCGCCCCGCACCCCGACGGCCCCTGGACGGGCCCAGGCCGCCCCTGGCACAGCTCCCTCGACGAACACGGCTACCAGGAGGGCGTCCGCCGCATCCGGGAGGCGATCGGCGACGGCATCGTCTACCAGGCCAACCTCTGCCGTGTCCTGGACGCCCCCGTCACCGACCCGATCGCCGGGCTCGGCGCCCGCCTGCGGGTCGGCAACCCCGCCCCGCACGCCATGACGATCAGCCTGCCCGGGCTCGAGGTGGCCTGCGCCAGCCCGGAGCTCTACCTGGCCAGGGACGGCGAGCTGTGGACGTCCCGCCCGATCAAGGGCACCGGGGTCACCGCCGACGATCTGCTGCCGAAGGACCACGCCGAGAACGTCATGATCGTCGACCTGGTGCGGAACGATCTGGGCCGTGTCGCCGAGACCGGATCGGTGCGCGTGCCCGAGCTCTGCGCGGTCGAAGCGCATCCCGGGCTGGTCCATCTGGTCTCGACCGTCACCGGCCGGTCGAAGCGCCCGTGGCCGGACGTGATCGCCGCGACCTTCCCGCCCGGTTCGGTCACCGGCGCCCCCAAGTCCAGCGCGTTGAAGATCATTGAGGAGCTGGAGCCGGTGCCGCGCGGCCCGTACTGCGGGGCGATCGGCTGGGTCGACGCCGACCGGGGCACCGCCGCGCTCGCCGTCGGCATCCGCACCTTCTGGATCACCGGGGGCCGGTTGCGCTTCGGCACGGGAGCGGGCATCACCTGGGGCTCCGATCCCGCGAGAGAATGGCGGGAGACCGAGCTCAAAGCAAAGAATCTTCTGGAGGTGGCCGGTGCGGGTCTGGGTCAACGGTGAGACGGGACGCGACCACGTCAGCGTCCTCGATCACGGCATCACCGTGGGCGACGGCGTCTTTGAGACGATCAAGCTCGTCCGGGGGGTGCCATTCGCCCTCACCCGCCATCTCGACCGGCTCGCCTTCTCCGCCCGCGGCCTCGGCCTCCCCGAGCCCGACGACGCGCTGATCCGCTCCGGGATCGCCGAACTGCTCGACGGCGCGGACTGGCCGCTCGGCCGGCTGCGGATCACCTACACCGGCGGTCCCGGCCCGCTCGGCTCCGACCGCGGCCCCGACGGGACGACCACGATCCTGCTGGCGGGCGTGCAGAAGCCGTTCCCGCCGACGGGCGCCGTCGCCGTGGTGCCGTGGCCGCGCAACGAACGCGGCCCCCTGGCGGGACTGAAGACGATCCCCTACGCCGACTACGTCATCGCCCTGGCCCAGGCCAAGGCGCGCGGCGCCGGCGAGGCGATCTTCGGTAATCTCGCGGGCCATCTGTGCGAGGGCACCGGCTCCAACATCTTCCTGGTCAAGGACGGCCGGCTGATCACGCCGCCGCTCACCAGCGGCTGCCTGGCCGGGGTCACCCGCGCTCTGGTCACCGAGTGGCTGGACGTCGAGGAGCTCGATGTTCCACTCGCCGAGCTGTACACCGCCGACGAGGTGTTCCTGACCTCCACCACCCGCGACATCCAGCCGGTGACCCTGGTCGACGACACCGCGTTCGAGGTCGGTCCCGTCACCCGGAAGGCCATGGAGATCTTCGCTGTCAAGGCCGCCGAGCGCGAAGATCCCTGAGAGTTAACACCAAAGCCCTTATCTTCCGGGATTTCCACGTCCAGACTGGTCCCGTGTACGACTTCGATCTCCTCGTGCTCGGGTCCGGTCCGGGCGGTCAGAAGGCCGCGATCGCTGCGGCGAAGCTCGGCAGACGGGCCGCCATCGTCGAAAAACGGAACATGCTGGGTGGCGTCTGCATCAACACGGGAACGATCCCCTCCAAAACCCTCCGCGAAGCCGTCCTCTATCTGACGGGCCTCAATCAGCGGGAGCTGTACGGACAGTCCTACAAGGTCAAGGACGAGATCACCGTCACCGACCTGGGGATGCGCACCCAGCATGTGATCGGCCGCGAGATCCAGGTGATCCGCAGCCAGCTCACCCGCAACCGGGTGACCATGCTCCAGGGCACCGGCCGGTTCCTCGACCCGCACACGGTCGGCGTCCTGGACGTCGGCGCGGGGGCGGGCGCCGAGCAGAAGATCACCGCCGAGAAGATCGTCATCGCGACGGGCACCTCGCCGGCCCGCCCGTCCACGGTCGAGTTCGACGACCGGACGGTGATCGACTCCGACGCCATCCTCCATCTCGACCGGGTGCCCGACACCTTGGTCGTCGTCGGCGCCGGAGTGATCGGGATCGAGTACGCCTCGATGTTCGCCGCCCTCGGCACCAAGGTCACCGTGGTCGAACGGCGCGAACGGATGCTGGAGTTCTGCGATCTGGAGATCGTCGAGGCGCTCAAGTACCACCTGCGTGACCTGGCGGTCACCTTCCGGTTCGGGGAGAGCGTCAAAGCCGTCGAACGGCGGCCGCGCGGCGCGCTCACCGTGCTGGAGAGCGGCAAGATGATCCCCGCGGACTGCGTGATGTACTCCGCCGGACGGCAGGGGAAGACCGCCGAACTCCAACTGGAGGCGGCAGGGCTCGAAGCCGACGACCGGGGCCGGATCTCCGTCGACGGCAACTTCGCCACGACCGTGCCCCACATCTACGCCGTCGGCGACGTCATCGGCTTCCCCGCGCTGGCCGCCACCTCGATGGAGCAGGGACGGCTCGCCGCCCAGCACGCCTGCGGCGAACCCGTCGCCGACATGCACGAACTCCAGCCCATCGGGATCTACACCGTGCCGGAGATCAGCTTCGTCGGACGGTCGGAAGACGACCTGACCCGCGAGCGGATCCCGTTCGAAGTGGGCATCTCCCGCTACCGCGAACTGGCACGCGGCCAGATCATCGGAGACTCCTACGGGATGCTGAAACTGCTGGTGTCGCCCGAAGACCGCCGGCTCCTCGGCGTCCACGTGTTCGGGACCGGCGCCACCGAGCTCGTCCACATAGGGCAGACCGTGATGGGACTCGGCGGAACCGTCGACTACCTGGTCAACGCGGTCTTCAACTACCCGACGCTCGCCGAGTGCTACAAAGTCGCCGCGCTGGACGCCATGAACAAGATGCGGGCCATCTCACGGCTCACCGCCGAGATCAACGGCTGACGCTCGACCGGGTGCGGGCCGACTGCCGGCCCGCCCCGCATGGCGGCCGGTCAGGACGACCAGAGCAGGTGCTCCAGCTCGGCGTCCATGTCGACGAACTCCGACTCGCGGCCCGCCGACACGATGTCGTACGTCTTGTGCAGGAAATCGGCCATCGGCGTCAACGGGACGTCGAAGAGCGCGTTCCCGAACGGCGACGACAGCGCCAGGTTCAGGGTCCGGTCACTGTCCGGACCCGCGGGCCAGACCTGGACATCGCCGTCGCCGGCCCTGCGTTCGATGCCGATCGTGAGCAGTTCACGAGCGAAGATCCACTCGACGGGTTCGTCGTTGCCGACATGGAACGCCATGCGGATCGCGTAAGGATCGTCGGCTGCGTACTCGAGAGTCGCGAGGAGTGGCACGGTCGTACGATCGGGCACGACGAGCCGAAGGCCAAGCTCCGCGGAGACGGTGGTGCTGCTGTTCATCGCCATTCCTTCAGACGTCGGGCTCGGTTGCCGAGCGCTCCGATGAGGACTACGTCCCTCCAACGGATGTCCCCCTGATCTATGACGCGTAACGGCGGCACTTCGTCAGAACATTCCCACGAACAGCCTCTGAGGGGGTCGTCCAGATCATCCTTGACCTGGGCGAACACGGACACAAGTACCGAGAAAAAGCTGTCCCGCAAGGTAGGTTTGAGTGGCTGAAGCCCGACCCGCACGCCCCTCCGGGGGCCCTAGATCCCTTAGAGTAAAACCGTGGCAATGAATGAGAAAAAGGACGATGTGGTCCTCGGTCGCTACGGCCGGTTCCGGGCCGCGCTCCGCCGGAACAGCCTGCTCGACACCACCTGGCGGATCGGTGTCTTCACCGTCGGCGCGACGGTCCTCGCCGCGGGCCTCGCCATGATGGTGCTGCCGGGCCCCGGCATCCTCGGGATCGTCGCGGGACTCGGCATCCTCGCCACCGAGTTCGTCTGGGCCCAGACCGCGCTCGCCAAGGCGAAACACGCCGCCGACAAGGCGAAAGAGAAGGCGCTCGACCCCAAGGCCCGCCGCCGCAACACCATCCTCGCGATCATCGGCGGCATCGCCATCGCCGCCGCCCTCGTCGCCTACCTCCGCGTCATCGGCACCGACCTCCCCTGGAACGCCGACTGGAGCAAGATCAACACCCGCTGATCCCGCACAACCGACGTGCGAACCACCCACGACTCGCGCTAACCTAGACGAGTCGCACGGGCGATTAGCTCAGTGGGAGAGCGCTTCGTTCACACCGAAGAGGTCACTGGTTCGAACCCAGTATCGCCCACCCGCGCGTCGAGCCCTCGTGTTCGCAGCCCCGATCGGGGCGGCTTTCACGGGGGCTCTCGCCATTTCTTCCGGGCCGTTCGTGGGGGGCTTGTTCGCCGTCCTGGACGGCCGGGGCTCACGGTCTCGCTGATGATCGCGGTTATTGTTTCGCCGGGATTCTTGGGTTTTGCCATGATTGCGGGATGGTCGTTGAAGGGCTGATTCTGCGGAAGACGTGGCGGGTCGTCGTTCCTTCGGGGGCGGTCGGTGACGGGGGTGCGGCCGTCCGGCGGCTGGACTCGGCGCTCATGTCCGTGGGATTCAAGCTGTCGCGGGGGCTCGTCGAAGCGCTGAGCGGGATGCGGGAGCGGGACGTGTACTCCGTGGCGGAGTTCGTGCTCGACGCGGTGCGGCGCGAGGTCGGCGACCACGTTCAGCACAACGTCTACTTCCGGGACTTTCCCGCCCAGGTGCCGGACACCTTCGAGTTCTGGCGGGAATGCGTCCTCAGGGCGCTGCTCGTGCACGAGAAGGACGCGGCGGAGCTCTTCGGGACGGGCGGGGTGAACCTGCTCGCGCTCCCCGACTACGGGCGCTACCTGCACAGCTACGACGCGATGGTCGCGGCGCACGACACGTTCGTGGCCGCCGGATCCGAACGCGTGACCGTGCTGCACCTCGGCGGAAGCGTCGAGGACGAGGCACGCGAACTCTACCTGCGGCTCGCCGGGAGCGCCGTACCGCTCAGCGCCGACGACCTCGACGGGCTGAAGATCCTCGCCGACGTGTGCGACGACGTCGAGCAGCCCGCCGAGATCCCGGTCCGCGAGAACCGGGCGGTGATCAACACGGTGCGGGTGATGACGGGCCGGCCGCTGCTCGCCGACACCGTCACCGATGTGCTGCGGGTCGCCGCGCTGCTGTGCGGCGGCGACGTCACGCTGGAGACGCCGACCAGATTCCGCACCTTGCCGCGCGGCGTACGCCGGACCCTGCTGGAGACCCTGGACCGGATCATCGGCCGGACCCCCGCGAAACTCGGCGACGTCACCATGCGGCGCGAGCAGTGGAAGCGGCTCGGCGAGCGCCTCCACCCGCACGAATACCCGCGATGGCCGCACGCGCAGCGCGTGTTCGCCGTGGCCCGCGGCACGGAACGGGCACCGTCGTTCGCGTCCCGGGTGGAGCAGGCGTTCGGCTCCGGCGGCACCACCGGAGCGGTCGGCGTGCTCCGCGCCTCACCCGGCACCCTGTTCCGGACCCTCGACCGGCTGCTGCGCGAAGCCGCCGACGAGGAGGAGACCCTGCTCGTCCTCGAGGCCGTCGCGACGGCCGTCCGCGAGGTCTCCGGCCGGGTCGTGCTCTCCGTCCGGGAGCACCTGCAGAACCGCGCCACCGCACCGACCGCCCAGCGGATCTTCGTCAACCGGACGGGCGGCGCCTGGACCGTCCCGGACGCCCGCGGCCCCCTCCCCGCCGACGCCGTCGAAACCCTCCTCGACCTGTTCGACGAGGAGATCACCCGACGGCTGCCCGTGGTCGGGCCGATCACCCACGACCCCGACGTGCTCGGCGTCGCGCTGCCCCTGTCCGGCAAGGCGGCGGGTTCCGGTCTCGGCGTGCTGCCGCGCGGCTCCGTCACGCCCGTCGGCGACCGGCACGACGTCCTGCGCTTCTTCGTCCACTGGCGGCAGGCCGAGCACACCACCGACCTCGACCTGGGCGCGCTCATGCTCGACCGCTCCTTCGGTGACCCCGAACGCGCCGACTGGACCAACCTCACCGGCACCGGTTTCGTCCATTCGGGCGACATCACCGAGGCGCCCGAGGGAGCGTCGGAGTTCATCGACGTCGCGCTCGCCAAGGTGCGGCATCCGGTGCTCGTCCCGCAGGTCCTCGTCTACTCGGGCGAACGGTTCGACCGGCTCGCCGAGTCGTTCTTCGGCTTCATGCTCCGCGACTCCCGTCCGGGGATCGGCGACGTCGCGAGCGGCCTGCCGTTCGAACCGGCGACGGTCCGGATGAAGTCGGAGCTGCGCGGCAGCGGCGGCACCGCGATCCCGCTGGTGTTCCTGCGCGCCCCGGACGGCTCCTGGACGGCCACCTGGCTGAACCTGTTCCCGCGCGGCCGGGACTTCTCGACCGTCCAGGGCCGTTCGGTGAGCGCGTCGATGCAGGTCAAGGGCATCGTCGAACGCGATTACGTCACGGTAGGCCACTTGCTGGGCCTGCTCGCGGCGAAGTCCGCGCCGGACGCCCCACCCGTCCACATCGGGCTGTCCCGCCCGGACGGCCTGCCCGAAGGCACCCGCGTCTACACGCCGGAGAACCTGGGTGCCCTGATCCCCGCCTGACTGTTACCCTGCGATCAGTGAGGCCATGAGGGCGCTTCCTTCTCACTTTCCCTGACTAGCGCCTTCGCTCTCCTCACCCACCGAACGGCTCCCTCCCGGGAGCCGTTCCGCGTCTCACCTGCCTTCAGGTCCGTCCGGCCTCGTCCACGATCGCCGAGGCGACGACCATCTCGTGGTGCGACCGCCCGATCGGCGGCGGCGGCGCGTAGACGACACCGGAGAGCGGCCCGCCGTTGCCCACCCCCGAGCCCGCGGCGGCCACCGGGTGCGACGGGCTCGGGTCGACGGCGACGACGACCGAGCCCCAAGCGAGATGCTTGGCGGTGACCGGGTCGATGAGTTCCTCATACCGGAGGCCGTGCTCGTTGGTGCGGGCGATCATCGTGGTGGGACGTCCCAGCGGGTCGGTCCTGCCCGTCTCGACCACGACGCCGGGGATGAGGGCGAGGGCGCGGAAGGCGGCCGCTCTCGTCCTGGGCGGCGAGAGCAGATCGTCGAACAGTCCGGTGAGTTCCTGGAAGGCGCTCGTCCGCCGGCCGTCCTCGGTCCGCGGCGGCCGGGCCCCGATCCGGGGTCCGGGCGGGTTCAGGTACCGGTCGTCGATGGTCTTGTACGCCCACGCCAGCAGGGCTTGCGGGTCCGTCGGCAGTTTCAGCAGCAGGTCGTGGTCGCGCAGCGGTGACGCGTCGTCCTTGCGGGGGTGCTGCCGGTCCTTCTCGAGCCGTCCGCCCGAACGCTGGGCCGCCCACCGGCCGTCGGCTCGCAGCCAGGTCTCGTGGGTCATCGTGGTGCCGTCGTCGTCGCGCATCGTGGACTTGCGGTAGATCCACTGATGCGGCTTCGGCCGGTCCGCCTTCTCCTGTTCGACGGTCTGCGCCGCCCGCTCCAGCAGCAGTCCGGCGCTGGCGGGCCGGGCCAGCGGATTGTCCGGGCCGCCGAGGCCGCCGGCGACGAGGAGTCCCGCGGTGAGCGCGCCGGTCACG
>NZ_BAAGZI010000124.1:0-14675 GCF_054778695.1 Actinocorallia lasiicapitis | reverse complement strand
TGCTGCATCTGGCCGGCCGGGACCTGACCGGGGTGCTCGAGGTCGGCGAGGTGGCCCGTGAGCTGGCCGACCTCGCCGACGCCGCGCCCGAGGCGGGGCTGGCGATCGCCCGCGCGGAGGTTCCCGAGCACACCCTGTGCCGGCTGGCCGTGATCGGGATGGGCAAGTCCGGCGGCCGTGAGCTGAACTACGTCTCCGACGTGGACGTCGTGTTCGTCGCCGAAGTGGTCGACGGCGCGCCCGAGGACGCCGCGCTGCGCGCCGCGAACCGGCTGGCCGCCGCGATGATGCGGGCCTGCTCGGCCACCACTCCCGAGGGTTCGCTGTGGGAGGTCGACGCCAATCTGCGGCCCGAGGGCAAGTCGGGGCCGCTGGTGCGGACCCTGGCCAGCCACCGCGCCTACTACGAGCGGTGGGCCAAGACCTGGGAGTTCCAGGCGCTGCTCAAGGCCAGGCCGGTCGCGGGCGACCGGGAACTCGGCCGGGCCTATCTGGACATGATCTCGCCGATGGTCTGGAAGGCGGCCGCGGGCGAGAGCTTCGTCGCGGACGTCCAGGCGATGCGCAAACGCGTCGAGGACCATCTGCAGGAGCGGCACGGCGCGGTGGAGCGGCAGCTCAAGCTGGGCCCCGGGGGGCTGCGGGACGTCGAGTTCGCCGTCCAGCTCCTTCAGCTCGTGCACGGCCGCGCCGACGAGCTGTTGCACAGCGGCAACACCCTCGACGCGCTCGAAGCGCTCTCCGAAGGCGGATATGTCGGGCGGGAGGACGCGGCGGCGCTGGCCGAGGCCTACCGGTTCCTGCGCCGCACCGAGCACCTCATCCAGCTCCAGCATCTGCGCCGCACCCATCTCGTCCCCGCCGACGACGCCGGGCTGCGCCGGCTCGGCCGCGCGCTGGGCCTGGCGGGGGATCCGGCCGTCAGCTTCACCGAGCTGTGGCGGCAGCACGCGCGCGGGGTCCGGCGGATCCACGAGAAGCTGTTCTACCGGCCGCTGCTGCGGGCCGTCGCGAACCTGCCGGGGGAGGAGGCCAGGCTCACCCCCGAGGCGGCCCGCGCCCGGCTGCTGGCGCTCGGCTACAACGACCCGGCCGGGGCGCTGCGCCATCTGGAGGCCCTCACCAAGGGCGTGTCCCGGCGCGCCGCGATCCAGCGGACCCTGCTGCCGGTCATGCTCGGCTGGTTCGCCGACGCCCCCGATCCCGACGCGGGACTGCTCGGCTTCCGCCGTGTCAGCGACGCCCTCGGCACCACCCCCTGGTATCTGCGGCTGCTCCGCGACGACGTCACGGTGGCCGAGCGGATGGCCCGGCTGCTGGCCTCCAGCGCCTATGTCACCGATCTGCTGCTGCGCGCCCCCGACGCCGTCATGATCCTCGGCAACGACGCGGAGCTGCGGCCCCGCACCCTGGCCGAGCTGCGCGGCGAGGCACTGGCGATCGTCGCGCGGGCGGGCGACCCGGCCAAGGCCGAGCACACCGTCGCCGCGATCCGGGCGATCCGCCGCCGCGAGCTGTTCCGGGTGTCGGTCGCCGACCTGCTCGGCCTCGCCGACGTCCCGACGGTCTGCCAGGCGCTCAGCGACATCACGACCGTCACCATCGAGGCTGCGCTCCAGGCCGCCACCGACAAGCTGGAGCACGAGCGCGGCGGCCCGCTGCCGACCAGGTTCGTGGTGGTCGCCATGGGCCGGTGGGGCGGGCACGAACTCGGCTACGGCAGCGACGCCGACGTCATGTTCGTCCACGATCCGGTGGAGGGCGCCGACGAACGCCAGGCGCAGCAGGCAGCGCACGCGCTCGCCGAGGAGCTGCGCCGGATGCTGGCACTGCCCGCGCCCGAACCGCCGCTGGGCATCGACCCGAACCTGCGGCCCGAGGGCAAGTCGGGGCCGCTGGTGCGGAGCCTCGCCTCCTACGCCGCCTACTACCGGCGCTGGTCGTCGCCGTGGGAGAGCCAGGCGCTGCTCCGCGCCGACCCCGTCATCGGCGACGCGGGACTGGCCGAGCGGTTCCGGGAGCTGATCAACCCGATCCGCTGGCCGGACGGCGGGATCGACGACCGCGTCATCCAGGAGATCCGGCGGCTCAAGGCCCGGATGGAGGCCGAGCGGCTGCCCCGCGGCGTCGACCGGCGGCTGCATCTCAAGCTCGGCCCCGGCGGGCTGTCGGACGTCGAATGGGTGGCGCAGCTCCTGCAGCTCAGGCACGCCTTCGAGGTGCCCGGGCTCCGCACCACCCGCACCCCGGCGGCGCTCGACACGGCCGTCGAGTACTCGCTGCTGGACGCCAAGGACGCCGAGACCCTCAAGTCGGCGTGGGAGCTGGCCACCCGGATCAGGAACGCGGTCATGCTGGTCCGCGGCCGGGCGTCCGACCTGCTGCCGACCGACCACCACCAGGAGCGGACGGCCGTCAGCCGGCTGATGGGCTACCCGGGCACCGGCGACCTGCTGGAGGACTGGCGCCGCCACGCCCGGCACGCCCGCGAGGTCACCGAGCGGATCTTCTACGGCCAGGTCGGATAGGGGTCAGCCGAAGTCCTTCAGATTGTCCCTGGCCGGGTGGGTCAGGCCCGCCGGTCCGGCGGCGAACACGGTCAGCACGTTCTCGATGACGCGGGCGACGAACGGGCGGGCCTCGTCGGTGACTCCGTGGCCGCAGCCGCTGCCGCGCAGCCCGCAGACGAACCGCATGGTGCCCGTGGAGAACACGCCAGCCCCGCTCTTGGCCGTGTAGTAGACGGCCTGCGACCGGTAGACGCCGGGGCAGCCGCGGACGGGGGAGTCCGCGACGATCTCGATGGGGCGCGGGGTCGGGCCGCCGAGGTTCAGGGCGTCGGTCTCCGGGCCGATCAGCCCGGGGAACGCCTGGCCCTTCTTGACGCCGGTGCCGTCGAACAGCCAGTGGCGCGGCCGGATCACGGTGAACTCGCCGTCGGCGGGGAAGCAGTTGTACTGGATGCCGATCAGCGCGCTCTCGGGGCGGGGCGGCGAGCCGATCCGCCAGTCGACCGTCACCTCGGACGGGTCGGTGCGGCCGATCGGGTCGTCGAGGGACTTGTAGCAGACGACCAGCCGGTCCGCGCCGAGCTCGGTCGGCTCGTAACGGATGTGCCGGTTCACGGCGTTGGCTCCGAGGAACGCAAGGTTGGTCCCCGCGTCCCTGGCTCTCTGGACGTTCTTCCACATCGCCGTCGACCAGTACTCGTCGTGGCCGAGGGTGATCAGGCCGCTGGCGCCGGTCAGCAGGGCGGCGTCGGAGTGCAGGTCGTTGTCGGTCGTGTAGGCGAGCGGCAGGCCCTGCTTCTCGGCCAGGATGATCGCGTCCTGTTCGAAGCTGCGGAACAGCTTCGCGCCGTCGGTGTCGTAGGGCCGGTCGAAGCTGACTGCGCGCGACCGGTCGGAGAACCCGGCGGGGCCGCCGTACAGATTGTGGCCGCCCCACTTGTTGTAGGCCTGCCAGGTGGTCGTGGCGTTGACGATGACGAGCCGGCCGGACGTCTCGGCGGACCTGACGGTGATCGGGACGTACCGCTGCGCGCCGCCGGACGCCGTCAGCCGGATCAGATAGGAGCCTTCGGGCCAGTCGGTGGCCTGGACGTCCAGCGACGGCTTCCACGGGGCCTTGACCGTGTAGGTCGCCGGATCGATCTTCGCCGCGGGCTGCCGCGCACCGGCCGTCGCGCCGGACTCCCACACCAGGCGCGCCCCGCGCCCGCCGTACCAGCCGATCCGGAACGCCTCCGCGCGGAACGACGCCCTGGTCGTCGACACGTACAGCCGGAACGCCTCGCCGGGCCGGACGCTCACATGGTCGGCGTAGCCCTCGATCTCGTCGGGCTCGCCCCGTTTGGTGATCTTCCAGTCGGCCGTGCCGGGCCGCTCGTTCTCCGGGGCCGCCGTCGGGGTCGCGCTGGTGGTGACGGCCACGTCCGTCGCGGCGGGAGCGGGGGGCTCAGCCGCGGTGGAGCAGGAGGTGGCCGCGAGGAGAACGGTGAGGCAGAGGAGCCCGCTGATACGCACGGGAGGTCATTGTGCCGCACTCCTGCGCCGCCACGCCCACCGGTAGGCCAGCCACGAAGCGCCGAGCCCGAGCAGGATCAGGGTCACCCCGGCGACGGCGTCCAGCACGTAGTGGTTGGCCGTCGACATGATCACCAGAATGGTCGTCGTCGGGTAGAGCACCCCGAACAGCCTGGTCCACCAGCGCCGCCCCAGCACGATCATCGCGATTCCGCACCAGACCGCCCAGCCCGCGTGCATCGACGGCATCGCCGCGTACTGGTTGGCCATGGTCGTCGAGGCGCCCGAGGAGTAGAGGCCGGGGGTGTCGAAGAAGACGACCGGATCGACGAAGCCGAAGCCCGTCATGAACCGCGGCGGCGCCAGCGGGTACAGCCAGAAACCGATCAGCGCCAGCGCCGTGGCGACCAGGATCCCCGCCCGGAACCACGCGTAGTGCCGGGGCCGCTTGCGGTACAGCCACACCACCACGCCGATCGTCACCAGGAAATGGGCGCTGAGATAGAAGATGTTCGCGGCGAACGCGAGATATTCGTGCCGCAACAGCGCCTGGTTGAGTCCCAGTTCGATATCCAGCCCCGACGCCTTCTCCCAATGGAAGATCTGCCGTGCGTGGTCGAACGCCTCCTGCGTGCCGTGCGGATTGTTGAGGATGATCCGGGTGACCATATAAGCGCCGTAGAACACCGCGATGAGCAGCAGTTCGCGCCAGACGGGAGGCAGCCGGAAAGCGAACGGCGCCGGTCGGGCGTCCGCGCTTCCGGCAGGGGGACCGCTCGGGGTGGTGGGGGCGATCTGGACCATGGTGTTTATTTTTGCCTTAGATTCACCTGGATGAGATCACCATGTCGGATGGTCTTCGTCTCAGCCTTTGGGAGTAGGACCCTGTACCGGAGACCGGGGTTCACGGAATCCGCTGGACCGTCGGAGTGACGTTCCGCAGCGCCGCCCCGACCGTGCAGTACTGCTCGTGCACCCGCGCCGCGACCTTGCGCAGCACTTCCTCCGCCTGCTCGTCGCCCTCCGGCAGCGCCACGTCGTAGTCCACGACGATCTCGCCGAGCCGGAACTTGTCGGTCTTCTCGGCGTGAACGTCCGCCGCCAGCCGGTCCAGCCGGTGGCCGCGTTTGGCCGTCAGCGGCTCCACGGTGACCAGTTCGCAGCCGCCGAGCGCGGCCAGCAGCAGCTCCACCGGGGTGAACACCCCGTCCTCCGCGCCGCCGATCTCCACCCGCGCGCCCCGCCCGTTCGTGGCGATGAAACCCGTGTCCGTGCGCTCCACCCGTACCGACGCCATCGGTTCCTCCTCGATCGTCCGTCCACGCCAACACATCCCGGTCTCACGATCTTCCCCCGAGGTTCAGGGAGAAGTCCCCGAGAAACCCCAAAATCCCGACCTGCGGCACTCCGTGGCCGTACGGTTACTCCACGACGGTGAGCGACACGAGCCTCGGGAGAACTGAGTGAGCACAGACGGACAGCCGCACATCCTGGCCATCGGCGGCGGGTCCATGATCGTCAACGATCGTGGGGTGCCCGAGGGGAGCCCTCTGCTGCGGTACGCGCTGGACCTGACCGGCCAGGACCGGCCGCGCGTCTGCTACCTCGCGACGGCGGTGGGCGACCCGGCGGGGGCCATCGCCGCCGCGTACGGGATGTTCGGCCGGATGGACGCCGAGGTCAGCCATCTGGCGCTGTTCCCGATGCCGAACGTCGCCGACGTCAGGGCGCACCTGCTCGCCCAGGACCTGATCTACGTGTCGGGCGGCAGCGTGGTCAACCTGCTGGCCGTCTGGCGGGCCCACGGACTCGACTCGATCTTCACCGAGGTGTGGCGGTCGGGCGTCGTCCTGGCAGGGCAGAGCGCGGGCGCGCTCTGCTGGCACGCCGGCGGCAACACCGACTCCTTCGGCCCCCGGCTGGAGACCCTCACCGACGGCCTGGCGCTGGTGCCCTACTCCTGTGGCGTCCACTACGACAGCGACCCGCAGCGCCGCGAGCTGCTGCACGCCGCGGTCGGCCGGAACGAGCTGCCCGCCGGTTACGCGGCCGACGAGGGCGTCGCCCTGCACTACGTGGGCACCGAGTTCGTCCAGGCCGTCACCTACCGGCCGGACGGCATGGCGTGGCGCGTCGAGCCCGACGGCTCCGGCGGCGCGAAGGAGACCCCGATCGAACCACGCCAGCTCCGCTAGGCCGGTGATCTTTCAGGGTGCGACGGCCGTGGCCGTCGCACCCTGACCCGTCTCCGGGGTCAGCCCATCGTCTTGAAGATCGATTCGCCGTGGGTGGCGGCCGCGGTGAAGAACGCGCCCAGGGCGTCGTAGCCGGGCTTGAACACGGCGTCGCGGGCCTCGTCCGACCAGGCGGAGGCGCCCTGGACGTCGGCGGCGACCATCGCGGCCCGGTCGAACCGGCGCGACGGGAACGGGGTGGCCGCCAGATGGTCGGCGGCGGTCTTGACCCGGTCGGGAGCCAGATAGATCACGTCGAAGCCCAGTTCCTCGGCGCCGTCCTCGGTGATCAGACGGCCGCCGCAGACGATGTCGGACTCCGGCGCGCGGCCCTCCCACGGATCACCGGTGATGACGTACTGGAGGCCCTGCCAGTCGCCCCCCAGATCGAGGGCGCGGGCCGCGTGCTGCTTCTTCCAGTCGGGGTCGGCGAACACCTGGCGCGCCACCTGGCCGGGGTCGGTGCCGCTCTCCAGCGGCAGCCTGAGATAGGTCATGGCCAGCGCCACGGCTGTTCCTCTCCTCAATCACACGTAACAGCGAGCAACCCTAGAGAGATCCGTCACCCGGCTCGGCGGAAATCGGCGAAACCGGCGGCTAAGACAGCCGAATCGTTATAGCCGCCGCACCTTGACCGCGGTTCCGTACACACAGATCTCCGTCCCCTGGTCACGAAGATCGTTCGCCTCGTACCGGACGGCCAGGATCGCGTCCGCCCCCTGGCGCTCCGCCTCGGCGACCAGGCGTCTGCGGGCCTCCAGCCGGAACGCGTGCAGCTCCTGGGTCATCGTCTTGGGCTCGCCGCCCAGGAAGGTCTTCAGTCCCGCCTCCAGACTGGACAGGCCGCTGCGGACCATGACCGTCAGGCCGAAGACGTCACCGATCACCTCGGTCACCTCGTACCCGGGGAGGTCGTTCATCGTGCTGACGATCAAGGGGGCGCTCCGTGTGGTGTCCGACAAGGATTAAGCGTGGCCTTATCGGACGTACCCTAGTCACGTGAGTGCTGTGGCCCCAGAGGGACGGAAGCTGCTGCGGCTGGAAGTCCGCAACGCAGAAGTGCCGATCGAGAAGAAGCCCCCGTGGATCAAGACCAAGCTGAAGATGGGCCCCCAGTACCGGGAGCTCACCCAGCTGGTGAAGGGCGAAGGCCTGCACACGGTCTGCCAGGAGGCGGGCTGCCCGAACATCTTCGAATGCTGGGAGGACCGCGAGGCCACCTTCCTCATCGGCGGTGACCAGTGCACGCGCCGGTGCGACTTCTGCCAGATCGACACCGGCAAGCCCGCCGACTACGACACCGGCGAGCCGGTGCGCGTCGCGGAGTCGGTGAAGACGATGGGCCTGAAGTACGCCACCGTCACCGGCGTGGCCCGCGACGACCTGCCCGACGGAGGGGCCTGGCTGTACGCCGAGACCATCCGGAAGATCCACGAGTTCGTGCCCGGCTGCGGTGTCGAGATGCTCGCGCCCGACTTCAACGGCATCCCCGAGCTGCTCGACGAGGTCTTCTCCTCGCGGCCCGAGGTGTTCGCGCACAACCTCGAGACCGTCCCGCGGATCTTCAAGCGGATCCGCCCGGCGTTCCGGTACGAGCGCTCCCTCGACGTGATCACCAAGGCGCGCGCGGCGGGGCTCGTCACCAAGTCGAACCTGATCCTCGGGATGGGCGAGACCCGCGAAGAGGTCAGCGAGGCGCTGCGCGACCTGCACGAAGCGGGTTGCGAGCTGATTACGATCACGCAGTACCTTCGTCCCACCCCGAGGCATCACCCGGTCGAGCGGTGGGTAAAGCCCGAGGAGTTCGTCGAGCTCCAGGCCGAGGCCGAGGAGATCGGCTTCGCGGGGGCCATGTCCGGCCCCCTGGTCCGTTCCAGCTACCGGGCAGGCCGCCTGTACCAGCAGGCGATCGAGGCCCGTTCCGATCAATAGAATGAGCGACATGGCAGAGAACGAGAAGCCCGGCCGGTTCAAGCAGATCCGCATGGTCGCGGGTCTGGTGCAGAAGGCCAACCCGAAGGCCCTGCCGATCGTGTTCGCCTCGGCGCTGGGCACCCTGGTGCTTTTCGTGCTCATCGGTGCGCTGATCGGCCAGCTGTGGTTCATGATCCCGCTGGGGATCATGCTCGCGGTGATCGTCGGCATGGTGGTGTTCGGGCAGATCGCCCAGCGCACCCAGTTCAAGATGATGGAAGGCCAGATCGGCGCGGCCTTCGGCGTCCTGGACTCCATGCGCGGCAACTGGGTCGTCACCCCGGCCGTGGCCGGCAACCGCAGCATGGACGTCGTGCACCGGGTCGTCGGCCGTCCCGGCGTGGTCCTGGTGTCCGAGGGCCCCGCCTCGCGGGTCGGTTCACTGCTGGGCGCCGAGAAGAAGAAGGTGTCGCGGCTCGCGCACAGCGTCCCGATCTACGACATCCAGGTCGGCGACGAAGAGGGCCAGACCCCGCTGTCGAAGCTCCAGGCCACCCTCACCAAGCTGCCCCGCAACCTCACCAAGGACCAGGTCGACGATCTGAACGACCGGCTCCGCGCCATCCCGCAGCGTCCGGCGATGCCCGGCGGCCCGATGCCGAAGGGCGCCCGCGTCCCCAAGGCCCCGAAGCCCCGCGCCCGCTAGCCCGCACGGCATTCACGTCGCACCGCATTCATGTCGAAGGCCCCGGATCATTCGTGATCCGGGGCCTTTCGCAGTTTTCGGGGTCTCAGATCTCGAGGACGATCGTGTTGGTGGCGCGGTCGTGGAGGCCGCGGTGGTCGCGGTCCCAGAGCAGGGCCGGGACGACCAGGGCCGTCAGCAGGGCGCGGGCCAGCGACCAGGGCAGGCCGACGCGCTGGCCGTCCAGCCGCGCCACGTGCAGGCCCGCGATCCGCTTGCCGAGCGTGGTGCCCGCGAACGCGATCAGGACCGTCGCCTGGACCACGAAGATCAACAGGGTGATCTTGCTGCGGGTGCCGTTCGACCAGTCGAAACTCGACGCCAGAGCGCTGGCGATCAGCATGGACAGGAACCAGTCGATCAGCAGGGCGACCAGCCGGCGGGCATAGGACGCGACCGACCCCTTGCCCCGCTCCGGCAGGCCGAGCTGCTGGCCCGGATAGCCGAGATCGGCTCCGGCGGCGCGTGCCCCGCTCAGCCAGGTGCCGGTCCAGCTGGGGCCCTTCTCGTTACCACTCACAACGCAAAACTACCGCTTACGGCCAGGCGGTCTGTCGCACCCTGCGGTCTTGGTCATCAAGACGTAGGCTGGCCAGCGGATACACAGCCGTAACGAATCGACCCAGAAGCACCCCGTAGGAGGCTGGATTGTTCAGCAGCGCCGAGGAAGTCCTGACCTACATCCGTGACGAGGGGGTGCAGTTCATCGATGTGAGATTCGTTGACCTGCCCGGCACCGTCCAGCACTTCACCTTTCCCGCCTCGAACTTCGGTGAGAACGTCTTCACCGACGGCCTGATGTTCGACGGCTCGTCGATCCGCGGCTTCCAGGAGATCCACGAGTCGGACATGCTCCTGCTGCCCGACCCGTCCACCGCGGTCCTCGACCCGTTCCGCCAGCACAAGACCCTGAACATCACGTTCTTCGTGCACGACCCGCTGACCGGCGAGCCCTACAGCCGCGACCCCCGCAACATCGCCAAGAAGGCCCAGGACTACCTGATCGGTACCGGTATCGCCGACACCGTCTACTTCGGTCCCGAGGCCGAGTTCTACATCTTCGACGACGTCCGGTTCAAGACCGCCGCGAACGAGGGGTACTACTTCCTCGACTCGATCGAGGGCGCGTGGAACACCGGCCGTCAGGAGGAGGGCGGCAACCTGGGCGCGAAGCCGCCGTACAAGGGCGGCTACTTCCCGGTCAGCCCGATGGACCACTACACCGACCTGCGGTCGGAGATGGTCCAGCAGCTTCTCGCCGTCGGTATCGACGTGGAGATGCAGCACCACGAGGTCGGCACCGCCGGCCAGGCCGAGATCGACATCCGGTTCGGTGAGCTGCTCCACGCCGCCGACAATCTGATGCTCTACAAGTACGTCGTGAAGAACGTCGCGCGCGCCAACAACAAGGCCGTCACGTTCATGCCGAAGCCGATCTTCGGTGACAACGGCTCGGGGATGCACTGCCACCAGTCGCTCTGGAAGGACGGCAGCCCGCTCTTCTACGACGAGGTCGGCTACGCGGGCCTGTCGGACACGGCCCGTTTCTACATCGGCGGCCTGCTCAAGCACGCCCCGGCGCTGCTGGCGTTCACCAACCCGACGGTCAACAGCTACCACCGTCTGGTGCCGGGCTACGAGGCTCCGGTGAACCTGGTCTACAGCCAGCGCAACCGCAGCGCCTGCATCCGCATCCCGCTGACGGGCTCCAACCCGAAGGCCAAGCGCATCGAGTTCCGGGTGCCGGACCCGTCCTGCAACCCCTACCTCGCGTTCGCCGCCCAGCTCATGGCCGGTCTCGACGGCATCAAGAACAAGATCGAGCCGGTCGACCCGGTCGACAAGGACCTCTACGAGCTCCCGCCGGAGGAGGCCCGCAACATCCCGCAGGTCCCCGGCTCCCTCGACGCGGTCCTCACCGCCCTCGAGAACGACCACGCGTTCCTCCTGGAAGGCGGCGTCTTCACCCAGGACCTCATCGACACCTGGATCGCCTACAAGCGCGAAAACGAACTCGACCCCATCCGCCTCCGCCCCCACCCCCACGAATTCGAACTCTACTTCGACGTCTGACCAAGCCCCACCGGCCGGGGGACTCCCACCAAAGAGCCTCCGACCAGCAGTCCCTCGATCACCCTTACCTGTCGGTGACCGTCCCTGACGGTCACCGACGGAACAGTCCCAGAACAAGAGCCCCGCAAGCCGAAACCCCGGCCCCGCGGGGCTCTCGCTTTGCGACGCCCCCCTCCTCAACCCGGCCACGCGGGGCTCTCGCTTTGCCACACCCCCTCCTCCAGGAACGCCGCCCACCCGGAACCTCGGCGCGTTGGCACACGGGCGCGTTGGCACACGATGGCCGCCCGGTGGTGACGCGCGACGAGCTGAGCCGGAACAATTCGGGAGGAGCGTGCAGCGGTCGGTGGGGTGGTGGGGTCTAGGTGGGTGTGACAGTGACGGATCCCGGGTTCGCGACGTTCGTGAGAGAACGGTCGGCCTCGCTCTTTCGCACCGCTTATGTGTTGACGGGGAGCCGTGACGCGGCCGACGATCTCGTTCAGGAGGCGTTGGAGCGGGCCTGCCGGCATTGGCGGAAGGCGTCGGCCGCCCAGTCGCCTGAGGCATATGTGCGCAAGATCCTGGTCAACCTCGCCAACGACCGGTGGCGGCGCCTCAAACGCCTCGATTTGGTGCGCGGGGTGCCCGAGCGGCCCGACCCGAGCGACGACTACGGGCGGGTCGACTCCCGTTCCGAGCTCGTGCAGGCGCTGCTGGAGCTGCCGATCGGGCAGCGCACCGCGGTCGTCCTGCACTACTTCCACGACCAGGCCGACACCCAGATCGCGGCGACCCTCGGCATCTCCCCGGCAACCGCCCGCTCCAACCTGTCGCGCGGCCTCGCCAAGCTCCGCGCCGCCCTCACCGCCGACTCCGTCCCGGGAGCCTCCCGATGAACGACTTCGACACCCGTCTCCGCGACGAACTCCGCGCGTTCGCCGACACCCCCGAACCGCCCGCCTACGACCCTTCGGCCCTGCACCGGCGCGCCCACCGCGCCACCCGCCGTGCGCTGGCCGTCACCGCGGCCTCCGCCGCCGCGGTGCTCGCCGTGTCGCTGCTGGGCCGGACGGCGATCGAACGTGAGACGACGCCCGCCGGGCCGCCTTCCACGATCGCACCGGCCGTCCCGCGCTTCGGTCACGAGGTCGTCGACTCCGCGGTCCCCGCCTCAGGCGCCGAGTACGCCAACGGCCTGACCTTCGAGGCGGCCAAGGACGACCTGTCCGGCCGGCTCGTGGTCAAGTGCGTCGCCGACGGTGGTGGCACGCTTCCCCGGTTCGACGGGCCGGCGCTGGGGCCGTCCGACCTGCCCATCAGCGGGGATCTGCCCGATCTCGCCCGGGTCCGCCGTGAGGCCCGTTTCCTGAGCGGCCGGGATCTGCCGGGCCCTCCCGATCTGAGTGCGATGAGCGGGCGGGACCGGCGGCTCTACGACACGTGCGTCCGCCGGGTCAACGGTGAGTTCGCCCGGCTCGACCAGGCCCGCGCGAAGCTCGCCGATCCCTGGTGGGCCCGTTATGTCCGGCCCGTCCAGCGGGACCCGCGCGTACTGGCCCTGCTTCCGGAGATGCGCGCCTGCGCGCTCCGCGAGAACGTCCCGAACGCCGAGAAGATCAGCACCGAGTCCACCGTGGACGCCTTCAGCGACTTCTACGGCTGGCTGGACGGCGTCACCAGCCGAGCCGCTCCAGGCGACGACGACACCCCGCTGATCCGCCGCACCGCCCGGGCGTTCGTGCGCTGCGCCGGTCCGCCGGTCCGGACGCTCGAACGCATCCTGCACCGCCACCAGACCGCCTACCTGCTCGCCCACCCCGCCGAGGTCCAGGCCCTCATCTCCGAGGCCACCCGCACCTTCACCCGCCTGGAGGCCACCCTGCCATGACCGCTCCGAGCGGCAGGGGGCTCGGTCAGGCGAGGACGGCGTGGAGCGCGGGGCCGAGTGTCGGCTGGGTGAAGGTGAAGCCCGCGGCGGTCAGGCGGGTGGGGAGGGCGCGCTGGCTGACGAGGGGGACTTCGGCGGCGAAGTCGCGGAGTGCCAGGCGCATCAGGGGGGCCGGGACGACGAAGGGAGCGGGGCGGTGCAGAGCGGCGGCCAGGGATCGGGTGAACTCGGCGTTGGTGACGGGGTTCGGGGCCGTCAGGTTGACGGGGCCGGAGAGGTCGGAGTCGAGGAGGAAGCGCAGGGCCCGGATCTCGTCGTCCAGCGTGATCCAGCTCATCCACTGGCGGCCGTCGCCGAGCCGGGCGCCCAGTCCCAGGCCGAACAGCGGGCGAAGACGTCCCAGCATCCCGCCGTCGGCCGACAGCACGATTCCGGTCCTGGCCAGCACGGTACGGACGCCCGCGTCGGCCGCCGGGGCCGTCGCGGCCTCCCAGCGCTCCACCACGTCGGCGAGGAACCCTTCACCGGCAGGCGCGTCCTCTGACGTCTCCGACGCGCCGGTGTCGCCGTAGAAGCCGACCGCGGAGCCGGAGACGAACACGGGACGCGTCCCGTCCAGCCCGGCGATCGCCCGCGCCAGGGTCTGCGTCCCGTTCACCCGGCTGTCGAGGATCTCCTTCTTCCGCGCCTTGGTCCAGAGCCGGTCGCCGATCCCGGCGCCCGCCAGATGGATCACCGCGTCGGCGCCGTCCAGCGCGCCGTCCGCGACGCTCCCCGCCGGATCCCACCGCGCCTCGTCCGGCCCGGCCGGTTCGCGCCGCACCAGCCGGACCACGTCCCATCCGCCGGCCGCCAGCGACGCCGTCAACGCCCGCCCGATCAATCCCGAAGCCCCTGAGACCACAGCCTTCATCCCCCCAGGCTAGATCACGCGTCCCGGGCCGTCGGAGGAGGACCGCCGAACGGCGCAGCCCCCGCTCGGATGAGGCCGGGCGGGGGCTGCGGTGGAGCGTGGGAACTCAGAGGCCGAGGTCGGCCTCGAAGTTGCCTTCCTCGAGACGGGCCTTGACGGTGCCCAGGAAGCGGGCGGCGTCGGCGCCGTCGACGAGGCGGTGGTCGTAGGTGAGGGCCAGGTAGACCATCGAGCGGATCGCGATGACCTCGCCCAGCGACGGGTCGTTGACGACGACCGCGCGCTTCACGACCGAACCGGTGCCCAGGATGGCGACCTGGGGCTGGTTGATGATCGGGGTGTCGAACAGGGCGCCACGCGAACCGGTGTTGGTCAGCGTGAAGGTGCCGCCGCCCAGCTCGTCGGGGGAGACCTTGTTGGTGCGGGTGCGCTCGGCCAGGTCGGCGATCTTGCGGGCGATCCCGGCGAGGTTCAGCTCACCGGCGTCCTTGATCACCGGGACGAGCAGGCCCTTCTCGGTGTCCACCGCGACGCCCAGGTGCTCGGCCTCGTGGTAGGTGACCTCGTTGCGCTCGGAGTCGATGACCGCGTTGACCGTCGGGTGCGCCTTCAGCGCCTCGATGGCGGCGAGGGCGAAGAACGGCATGAACGACAGCTTGACGCCCTCGCGCGCGACGAACTCGGCCTTCGCCCGGTCACGGAGCCGCGCCACCTTGGTGACGTCGACCTCGACGACCGTGGTGAGCTGAGCGGACGTCTGCAGCGACTCGACCATGCGCCGGGCGATGGTCTGCCGCAGCCGCGACATCTTCTCGGTGCTGCCGCGCTTGCCCGCCGACGGCGAGATCAGCGACGGCGCCGAAGCGGCCGGCGCGGCCGGAGCGGCGACGGGAGCGGCGGC